>JAFORL010000199.1 GCA_017393285.1 Lachnospiraceae bacterium | reverse complement strand
TCCCAGACTAGGATTAAGTTGGTAGCAAATAGAGTAAAAAACGAACAAGAGGGAAAGGAAATTTTTGACAAGGTAAGTATTGTAGCTGAGAAGTTTTTAAATGTTCCCCTACAATATTTGGGCTGTATTCCGGAGGATAAAGAGGTGTCAAAAGCAATTATCAAGCAGGTACCTTTGTTGCAATGTAATCCTAGCAGTGTAGCGGCTTTGTCTATGATACGGTTGGCAAACCAATTGGAAGATTTGCCAATGGATCAGGTACAAGAAGTGAAAGGGATAAAGAAAATATTTACAAATTTGTTACATGCAAAACTAAAAAAATAAAGCCATATATTTGTAAATAATCAAAATAACAAAAGAATATGTGGAGAAAAGGTAAGTTTTTCTATACAAGTCGTATGGAAAATAAGGAGGAGGATACGAGTGAAGGAACAGGTAATTCAGATTGGGGATAAAGTAGAAATGTATCGGATTAGCGCACAGTTAGATGAAAATGAAGTGCGTAGACAGTACATAAGCAGAGTATTGGATTATATGGAAGATGATCAGATTAAATTAGCCATGCCGATGGAAGGTGGCAGAATGATTCCGTTAACGATTGGCGATATGTATGAAGTTTGCTTTTATACGCCGAATGGCTTGTTTCAAAGTCAGTTGGAGATTGTAGATCGCTATAAAGAAAACAACATTTTTTTGGTTGTGGGTGAATTTCGTTCTGATTTAGAAAAGTGTCAAAGAAGACAATACTATCGTTTACAAAAAATTATCGATATACAATATAGAGAGTGTTCGAGAGAGGAAGAAATATTAGAGCGAAGATTGTTGGTAAACGATTTTGCGAATGAAGAAGCAAGATTGAGCTGTAGAAAAATACTGAATGAAGTAAAGAACAAATGGACAATGGCAACGATTACAGATATTAGTGGCGGTGGTGCAAGATTCAATTCCTTTACCCAACACAAGAAAAATAGTATACTTAGCCTTAAGATTCCAATCACGCAAAAAGGAGAAACAAAGGTTATACAGTTACAAGGGGAAATCGTAAATAGTGAAATTCTACCAAGAAGAACAGATTTTTATGAAACGCGTGTCAAATTTGTGAATATTGATCGGGATGTCAGAGAGCAGATTGTACGTTTTATTTTTGAACAGGAACGTGAAATGCTTCGAAAAGGAATAGGTGGTAAAGCCTAGTAAAGTGTAAGTATTTAGATTTGAAGGGGGGACGAAAATGAAAAAAAATGTAATGATAATAGATGACTCTGCACTTATGAGAAGGATACTTTCTGATATAATAGAATCAGATAATCGGTTTCGTGTTGCAGGGGTATCTAGGGACGCAACGTCAGCAGTGAACAGTTTATTAAAACATCCAACAGAATATGATGTAGTCTTGTTGGATTTTTTCCTTCCTGACTTGAATGCAAATCAGCTTTTGAAGAAGATAGAAGGTAAAGGGGTTACTGCAAAAATTGTGATTATTAGTGGTATACTCAATCAAGATGCGATGGAAGTGATTGAAGCATTAGAGTGTGGTGCTTTTGATTTTGTTACAAAGTCATCTGGTGTTTCTCTTACGGGAAATGAGGAATTTACCAAAAAGGTTTTACAATGTGTTGAATTGGCAGCATTCTCAGACGTTTCAAAAGCGAAAACTACGGTTCAAAGAGTGGAGAAAAAGAGAGAAGAGGCACCAATTTCTATAGATCACACGCTGAAAGCGAAGAAGAAAGGAAGTGTAAGAGGGGAAAAATTAGTTGCGCTTGCTTGTTCCACAGGAGGACCCAAAGCTTTGCATCGGGTTATTCCAAGGTTAAATGCAAAACTGAATGCACCTATGTTGATAGTGCAGCATATGCCAAGGGGATTTACGGCTTCATTAGCTGCACGATTAGATGAAATTAGCAAGGTGCATGTGAAAGAGGCACAGAACGGTGATGTATTACAGAAGGGTACTGTATATATTGCACAGGGTGGAGCGCAGATGCGCATAGAACAAAAAAATGGACATTATGTTATTAGGGTGACAGATGAACCGGCAAGAGGTGGTTTGAGACCATGTGCAGATATTATGTATGAGTCCCTTGTGGGTTCGGATTATGCAGAGATTACTTGTGTTGTCTTGACTGGTATGGGTGGAGATGGCACACAAGGTATTAGGAAACTAAACGAGAAAAACAATATTTATGCAATATCGCAAAATGCGGAGACTTGCACAGTCTACGGAATGCCAAAAGTATTTTATGAAAGTGGATTGGCGGATGAGGTTTTACCGATTGATGAAATTGCAGATGCGATATGCAGACATGTGGGGGTGCAGTAAGATGGATGTAAGTCAGTATTTAGAGATTTTTATTGATGAGACAAAGGAACATTTACAAAATTTAAATGAGCAGTTGCTTATTCTGGAAAGAGAGCCGGATAATGCGGATACCATTAATGAAATTTTCCGTGCAGCCCATTCTTTAAAGGGTATGGCTGGTACTATGGGATATAAGAGAATGCAACGTTTGACGCATGATTTGGAAAATGTATTTTCTGAAATCCGTAATGGTAAGATTAGTGTACAAGCCTCTATGGTGGATGTATTGTTCCGTGGATTAGATGCATTGGAAAATTATTTGGATGTCATTACCAATTCTGGTGATGAAGGTGATGAAGACAATGAGGATATTATCAATGATTTGAATGCATTCTTAGGAGGCGGACAGCCTGAAGCAGCGGCTGGGGCAGCACCAGCAGAAGCACCAAAGAAGGAAGAAGAGAATAAAGGGGAATTTGGTTCTGTTTTCAAAGATTTAAAGGTGGCAGATTTTGAACAACATGCCATTGAAAAAGCGAAAAGTGAAGGTCAGAATATTTATGGAATTCGTGTGGTAGTGGACGAAAATTGTATTCTGAAAGCTGCACGTGCATTTTTGGTATTTCGTGCTTTGGAAGAAATCGGTGATGTAATCAAGTCTAATCCAGAAGTGCAGGATATTGAAGACGAGAAATTCGAAAAAGATTTCATTGTTTTAATTATTACAAAAGAAAGTGTGGATGTAGTTAAGAATGCTGTTTTAAGCATTTCAGAGATTGCACAGGCAATTGTAGAGCCATTTAATTTAGACTTGTCAGTAGAAGAAAATATTGAAAAGTCCGATGGCAGCAATGTGACTGGTGCCAATGCAGACAGTCCAAAATCGAAAGCTTCTACTGCGGCAGCGACAGCTACGGCGCCTGCACCTGCTGCAGCAGCAAAGGCAAAAAAAGCAGACGAAAAGAAACCAGGCGGAAAACCGGTAGTGAATCGTTCTGTCAGAGTAGATATTGAAAAATTAGACGTTTTGATGAATTTAGTGAGTGAGTTGATTATTGCAAAAAATGGTTTGGTATCTTTAAATGCAGGAACTGGACATGATGATGGAAAACGTAGCAGTAGTTTTAATGAACAGATTGAATATCTGGAGCGTGTTACAACCAATTTGCATGAGTCAGTTATGAAGGTTCGAATGATGCCAATTGAAAGTGTTGTTAACAAATTCCCACGTATGATTCGTGACTTGTGTAAAAAGTTAGACAAGAAGATGGAATTGTTTATGACTGGTGAAGAAACAGAGTTGGATCGTACTGTCATCGATGAAATCGGAGATCCTTTGATGCATTTGTTACGTAATTCTGCTGACCATGGATTGGAAAGTAACGAAGACCGTGTGAAAGCAGGTAAGCCAGAAGTGGGTTCTATCTTTTTAGATGCATACCAGGATGGTAACAATGTTGTAATTGAAGTAAGAGATGATGGTGCTGGTATTGATTTGGAACGTGTAAAGAAGAAAGCGATTGAAAAGGGAACCATCACAGAAGAACAAGCAGAGACCATGACAGAAAATGATTTGATTGCTTTGCTCTTCCGTCCAAGTTTCTCGACAGCAGAAAAGGTTACAGACGTTTCCGGTCGAGGCGTTGGTTTGGATGTAGTTAAGAGTAAGATTGAAGGTCTTGGTGGTGATATTGAATGTAAGACCGTAAAAGGAGAAGGTAGTACATTTACCATTCGTTTACCTTTGACTTTGGCTATTATTACTGCATTGATGGTAGAACTTGGAGATGAAAAATACGCAATTCCATTGGGAAGTATCCAAACCATTGAAGATATTCCTTGCTCAGATATCAAGTATGTACAGACAAGAGAAGTAATTAATTTAAGAGGAAATGTTATTCCATTGATTCGTTTGGATAGTATTTTAGATGTAGAGCCTAGAGATGAAAAACCAGAAAGTCTGACAGTAGTTATAGTCGCAAAAGGTGAAAAACTAGCAGGACTTGTGGTAGATAATTTGATTGGACAACAAGAAATCGTAATCAAATCAATAGGAAAATATATCAATAACAACAAGATTATTAGTGGAGCAACAATCCTTGGAGATGGTGAAGTTGCCCTTATCATTGATGCAAATACTTTGGTATAAGGGGGTTATCACATGGAAGCAAAGACAAATGAAGCAAAGACAAATGATTTAAATACAGCGATTGTTTTAGAGGGTAAACAATATATTGTTGTAAAGATAGGTACAGAGCAATATGGAATAGATATTCAATATGTAGATAATATTGTGCGTATGCAAAGCATTACCCGTGTGCCAAAAGCACAGCATTATTTTAAAGGTGTAATTAATCTGCGTGGTGAAATTATTCCGGTTATGAGTTTGCGATTGAAATTTGGATTGGAACAAGACCAATTTACAAATTCTACTCGAATTATCATCATCAAGTTGGAAGCACAGGCTACCATTGGTATTATTGTGGATGAGGTAAAAGAGGTTGTTACCTTGAATGAGGAAGAAATTGACAAACCAAGTTATAATGAAAATGACGAAAAGGCAAGTTATTTGTTTGGCGTAGGAAAGCATGGTAATAGTTTAATTTCTTTACTCAACATAACAGGTGTAATCGTAGAAAAAGAGAAAGAAAAAACAAATATGTAAAATGAGGTGATGGTATATGTCAAGCCAAAACCAGTACGAAGGTTTGAATGAATTGGATAATATGCATTACGATATTTTACGTGAAGTGGGTAATATAGGTGCGGGCAATGCTACAACAGCATTGTCCCAACTTATAAATACCAAAATTGATATGACAGTTCCTAAAGTAGAACTGTTGGACTTTACAGCTTTGGCAGATGTGGTCGGCTCTGCTGAAAAAATTGTAGTAGGTATATTGTTGAATTTAAGTGGCGATGTAGATGGAATGATGATGTTTATGATGGAATTTTCATCTGCAAAAAATATTGTAAATCAGTTAATGGGAAAAGCTGAAAAGGATTTAGCAGCATTTACAGAATTAGAGTTATCAGCATTGAAAGAAATAGGAAATATTATTGCTGGAGCATATTTATCTGCTTTATCTTCATTGACAAATTTGAATATAGTGGAATCCGTGCCATATATGTCTATTGATATGGCAGGTGCTATATTAAGTGTACCGGCTATTGCCTTTGGAGAATTGGGAGATAAGGCATTATTGATTGAATCTGAATTTAATCAGACAGAGGAAGAGAGTGTAAATGGATTTTTCATCTTGATTCCTACAGAGAAGTCATATGAAACAATCCTATCATCTTTAGGAATGTAGGTGGTGAACATAAGTGGGAAAAATGATTAGAGTAGGAATGGCGGATTTGAACGTATGCAGTTCACCAGATGCTCTTACTACATTAGGTCTGGGATCTTGTGTAGGTATTGTATTGTACGATTCGACAACAAAGATTGCAGGCATGGCGCATGTTATGTTACCGGATAGCACGAGAATACGAAGTAATGAGAACGTTGCAAAGTTTGCAGATACAGGCATTGATGAATTGGTGCGTAGATTAGAAAAAATGGGCGTTCCGAAAAAAAGATTGGTTGCTAAGATTGCGGGTGGTGCACAAATGTTTGCATTCTCAAGCGAGAATTCTATGTTGTGTGTAGGAAAACGTAATGTAGAAGCAACGAAAGAAAAGTTAAAGAGTTTGGACATTCGCATTATAAGCGAGGATACAGGAGATTCTTATGGTAGAACCATAGAGTTTTATCCAGAGAATGGTAATCTTTTGATTAAAACAGTTGGAAAAGAAGAGAAAATAATATAAAAAATAGGCTGTAGGGTGTCCAGATAGAAGGAAGGATATCCTGCAGCGTAACAGTTTATGGCAAGGTTGTCATTGGTTCAGAAACGGGGGAGACATATGAAGGTTAGGTATATTCCCGCAGGGATAACCTTAATGGCTGGTGCAATTACAAGTTTGATTTGTCTGATGCGAAATTTAGATGTGATGTACAGCCTGGAAGTATTATTGGTTGTATTGATTGTCTTTTTATATATTGGCATTAAGACACAAAAAATTATTGTAAATGTAATGCATGAGCAAAAAATGCAGGAGGAAGACATGATACGTTTGGCTGAATTTCGTGAGGCAGAACGTCTGCGTAAGCAATTGGCAGGAATAGATGACACAGAAGAGACTGAAGATGCAGAGGAAGATTCCGATGAAGAAGAGAAAGCCGCAGAGGAATAATAAATGAGAGAAGGTAACAGTTCAGCCTGTTGGGGTGAATTGTGAAAAGCACATGAGAAAAAATAGGTATTTGCCTGTTTGTGGAGGAAATGCATGAACGAGGAGAGTAGGTTAAAATTGTGGGAAGAATATGGGAAAACCCATTCTTCACAGTTAAGAGAACAGATAATAATTGAATATGCAAGTTTAGTCAAAATTGTTGCAGGAAGACTCAGTATGTATTTAGGCTATACAGTAGAGTATGATGATTTGGTGGGCTATGGGACATTTGGATTGATTGATGCCATAGATAAATTTGATTTGTTAAAAGGCGTGAAATTTGAAACTTATGCCAGTCTGCGTATTCGTGGTGCGATTTTAGATCAGATACGAAAGATGGATTGGATTCCTAGAACACTACGCCAAAAACAGAAAAAAATGGATCAGGCATACCAAAAATTAGAACTACAAAATGGTCGCGGTGGCACCGATGAAGAAGTTGCAAAGGAACTTGGTATTACCGTAGATGAATTGGTAAATTGGCAGAATCAGACCAAGGTAACAAATTTGGTCTCTTTGGATGAATTTTTGGAACAGGGTGCAGAAGTACGTGTGGATAATGATGTAAGTTCTCATTTTGAGCAGCCGGATCGTGTCATGGAAAAAGAAGAAATGAAAAAAATTTTGGTAGAAACATTAGAACAATTGACAGAGAATGAGAGAAAAGTAATCACATTATATTACTATGAAGATTTGACATTGAAAGAAATAAGTCGCATTTTGGAAGTTTCAGAATCGAGAGTTTCGCAGTTACATACAAAAGCATTACAGAAGATGAAGAAAAAATTGGGAAACAATGTAGAAATGTTTTGGTAAAAAAGCGGGGAAGTGAGAGGTATGAAATATAAAAATGGTTTTTTTCAATTGTTACACAAGGGGGACGGGACCTATTTGAAACTTTTTCCAGCAGTTGCAGATGGGAAATCGATTAATATCGATGATGTGTTGTTGTATTTGCATAAGATAAAATTAGAAGAATTTGATGTGACAGCATTAAAAAAAGCAATTGATGCAGCGGTGGATCAAGTGGGGGAGTTCAAGCTTGCAGATGAAAATGTTTTGCCGGAAGGGGAACGCATACATTTAGATATTGCAGACGATAGAACCAAAGTGATTGCAAGGTTTTATCCGCCGTCCAGTAAAGGAAAATTAATGACCAGGAATGATATCATGCAGAGTTTGGAGCAAAAGGGAATCGAACATGGCATTTTAGAAAGAAATATAGATATTTATTTAAAAGCGAGGCAATTTTGCACAGACTTTGTTATTGCAAAAGCAACTATGCCAATACAGGGAAAAGATGCGGTCATTACCTATCATTTTGATGTAGATAAAATATCTAAGCCAAAGATCAATGAAGACGGAAGCGTGGATTTCCATCAAATGGATAATATGAATCATGTGGAAGCAGGCATGCTCTTGGCTACTTTAGAACCGGCAGTAATGGGAAAACCTGGAATTGACGTAATGGGAAAACCAATCAAACCGAAAAAAGTAAAAGTGAAAAAATTGATGCATGGTTTAAATATTCATTTGTCTGAAGATGGAACGAAAATGTACAGTGATGTAGCAGGTCATGTGCAATTGACCGGTGGCAAGGTTTTCGTATCTAATACTTATGAAGTGCCGGCGGACGTTAGTACTGCTACAGGGGACATTATTTATGATGGAAATGTCCATGTGAAAGGAAATGTAATTACAGGGTTTAAAATTGAAGCAAAAGGGGATATAATAGTAGATGGTGTTGTGGAAGGCGCTGAGTTACATGCTGGTGGACAAATCGTATTACGTCGTGGTATTCAGGGAATGAACCGGGGAATTTTGGTTGCAGGTGGCGACATTGTTACCAAATTCATAGAGAATTCCCGGGTGAAAGCGGCAGGTTCAATTAGCACAGATGCGATTATGCATAGCGAAGTGGAAGCAGAAGGGGAAGTCGTTTCTTCTGGGAAAAGAGGCTTGATTATTGGCGGAAGTGTGTATTCTGAGAAAGGAATTTCTTTGAAGGTGGCAGGCGGTACCATGGGAACCAAGACAAAATTGGAAATAGGTATGAAGCCTGAATGGGTTGAAGAATATCAGAATTTGGATAAACAGATTGATGCTATGAATGAAGAAATAGAAAAGAATAGTAAAATTGTGGGTGTTTATGCCAAAAAGGTAAACAAGGGTGAAAAATTACCGGATGATAAGAAAAAGCAATACATCATTGCCAAGAAAACACTGGAATTGTTGAAGGACAATACAGAAAAAGCAGAAGCGAGAAAAGAAGAATTGAAAGGAATTATGGAAATTCATAGTAAGGGACGTATACGAATTTCCGATGTTGCTTATCCGGGAGTGAAGATTGTGATTACCGGTACCAATTATTTGGTTCGTGGAGAGATGAAACGTAGCCAATTTTTGAAGGACAAATCACTGATTAAGATCACTACTATGTAGAAAGAAGGGGTTATATGCCAATCAGACCAATAGATATGATCAGTATAGCACCACGTTCGCAGGAGGCTGCCAATCAGCAGTTGAGCGATCAAAATAGGATGGCACATGCGCAAGATAGTGCTGCACAACATTTTCAAAAGCATGTAAAGGATGAAGCTGAAGTGGTCATGCAGTCAGAAAAGACAGAACAAGAGGCTTATCGTTACGATGCAAAAGAAAAGGGGAACGGAAGTTATAAAGGTTCCGAAAAAAAAGGGAAGAAAAAAGATAAGGGTAAGGAAAAGCAGGGACACGACAAAGAAACTATAGGAAAAAGCAATTTTGACATTAGAATTTAAAGGAGTCAACATGAACATTTTATTAGTAGTTGTTGGATTGGTCGTTGTTTTTATCAGTTATTTTATATCTGAAACTTTTTTAGAAAAAAGAGAAAAAGAAGAAAAAACAGAACCCATAGATACCCAGGCATATGCCAAGGAAATATGGAATCAGAATCAGGAACAGTGGTCAAAGGATGCCAAAGAAATGGTAAATGAAACGGTGGAAATGGAATTGAATCGTGTAGATAATGAATTGCGACATATTTCCAACGAAAAAATTATGGCAGTGAGTGAATTTTCTGATCAATTGTTAGAAAAAATTGAACAGAATCATAAAGAAGTTGTATTTTTGTATGATATGCTCAATGAAAAAGAAAACGAAATGAAAGAATTTGTCCAGGAAATCGATAAATCAAAGGTAGTATTGGAAGAACTGGCAAACAAAGAATTAGAAAAACAAAAAATGTTGCAACATAAGAGAATTCAAAAAGAATTGGAAAAACAGTTGCAAAAACAGGAAGAATTAGAACGGGAAAAGATAGAATTAATGCAAAGTGGTATGATACCTAAAAAGCCGGAAGAAAGTTTGCATGTCACAACACAGGTTTCTGCCTTGGAAAAATTGCAGGAAAATCAATCAGAAGCACAGAATGAACCACAAGAAACAGTGGTGCAGCCAGAAGAAGTGGAAACACCACAGTCTGACCCGATTGCCAATACTATGTTAGATGGCAATCAAAATCAAGTGATTTTAGATTTGTATAATGAGGGTAAGAGTATTATGGAAATCGCCAAAGTTCTGGGTAAAGGACAAGGGGAAGTGAAGCTGGTAATTGATTTATTCCAAGGAGCAAATAGAACATGAAAATAAGATATTTTTTAAGAGGATTAGGCGTTGGTATTATTTTTTCAGCAGTACTTATGAGTTTGTATGCAGGTAATAAGAAGATGTCTAATGAAGAAATAAAAAAAGAGGCAATGAAGTTGGGAATGGTAGAAAAGGAGCCAGCTTTGGAAGTTTTGGAAAAAGCGGAGGCAACAGCAACAGCGAAGCCTACGAAGAAGGCAGATGCTACAGCAACACCAGAAGCTACGAAAGAGCAGACAGAGAAGGCTACTACCAAGCCGGAGGCAACGCAAAGCGAGAAAGTGGAAATGGTGACACAGAAAACAAAAGCTGCTGTCACACAGGCACCAAAAGTAACCCAAAGTGTTGTAGAAAAGACGACAACGACACCTACAAAAGCGCCAAAGGCAACAAAGGCAGTAGTTACGAAGAAACCGGAAAAGCAAACTTCATATGTGAATGTAGAAATCAGTGCGGGTATGTGGTCCGACGAGATTGCTAGAAAATTTCAATCTATGGGAATCGTGGATGATGCAGATAAATTTGATGATTATTTAAGTGAAAATGGATATGAATCCAACATTAAAGTGGGTTCTTATTCTATTCCTAAAGGTGCATCTTATGACACAGTTGCAAAGATTATTACAAAATAGACAAAAATATCTTGCAATGTAGAGAAAGATATGATACTATTTTATGGTATGAGTAAAACACACGTAGAGTGATTTCTGCATTGGTGCCAGAATGGTTATGCAGAAAGGAGATCTTTACGGAAGCAAAATAACCAGTGGAGGTATAATATGAGCGTTATTTCAATGAAACAATTATTAGAAGCAGGTGTACATTTTGGACATCAAACAAGAAGATGGAACCCTAAGATGGCTCCATACATTTACACAGAAAGAAATGGTATTTACATTATCGACTTACAAAAGTCAGTAGGTAAGGTTGATGATGCGTACAATGCAATCAAAGACATCGTTGCAGATGGCGGTACAGTTCTTTTTGTTGGTACAAAGAAGCAAGCACAAGACTCTGTAAAATCAGAAGCTGAACGTTGTGGTATGTACTATGTAAATGAAAGATGGCTTGGTGGTATGCTTACAAACTTTGAGACAATCAAAGGTAGAATTGCTAAGTTGAAGAAGATTGAAGCAATGTCTGAGGATGGAACTTTTGACGTTCTTCCAAAGAAGGAAGTTATTCAGTTGAAGAAAGAATGGGATAAGCTTGAGAAGAACTTGGGCGGTATCAAAGATATGAAGAAAATCCCAGATGCAATTTTTGTAGTAGATCCTAAGAAGGAAAGAATTTGTGTACAGGAAGCACATACATTAGGAATTCCTTTGATTGGTATTGCAGATACAAACTGTGACCCAGAAGAATTAGATTACGTAATTCCTGGTAATGATGATGCAATCAGAGCAGTTAAGTTAATCGTTGCTAAGATGGCTGACGCTGTAATTGAAGCAAATCAAGGAGAACAGTTAGATACAGCTGAGGAAAGTGCTGACGCTGAATAATTAGATGTTAGATGGAATGCTTTCTTGCATTCCATCTATTTCTGTGAAAATTAATATAATGGAGGTATATCACAATGGCTATTACAGCAGGAATGGTAAAAGAATTAAGAGAAATCTCAGGAGCAGGTATGATGGATTGTAAGAAAGCATTGACTGCAACTGATGGAGATATGGATAAAGCAATTGAATTTTTGAGAGAGAATGGTCTTGCTAAAGCTGAAAAGAAAGCAGGACGTGTAGCGGCTGAAGGTATGGTTGCAACTAAGATTAGTGCAGATGGAAAGACAGCAGCAATTGTTGAAGTAAATAGTGAAACTGACTTCGTTGCTAAGAACGAAAAGTTCCAAACTTACGTATCACAAGTTGCTTCTCAAGTATTAACAACAGATGCAGCAGATGTAGATGCATTCTTAGCAGAAGCATGGTGTGAAGATTCTTCTAAGACTGTAAAAGAGAATCTTGCTAGTATGATTGCTGTAATCGGAGAAAACTTAACAATTCGTAGATTTGCTAAAGTACAAGCAGCAGATGGCGTAATTGAAAGCTATATTCATGCAGGTGGAAAGATTGGTGTTCTTGTACAAGCTAAGACAGATGCAAATAGCGATGCAGTAAAAGAATGCTTAAAGAATGTTGCTATGCAAATCGCAGCATTGAATCCAAAGTACACAAGCAGAGTAGAAGTAGATCAAGAATACATTGAGCATGAAAAAGAAATCTTAAAGGCACAAGCTGTTAAAGAAAAGCCAGATGCACCTGAAAAGATTATTGATGGTATGGTAATGGGACGTATCAACAAAGAATTAAAAGAAATTTGTTTGTTGGATCAAGTATACGTAAAAGCAGAAGATGGAAAACAAAGTGTTGCTAAGTACGTAGAAAGCGTTGCAAAAGCTGAAGGTATTGCTTTATCAATTGAAGGATTTGTTCGCTATGAAACTGGTGAAGGAATTGAAAAGGTAGAAAGCAACTTCGCAGAAGAAGTAGCTGCACAATTAAAATAGTATATGAGTTAGGAGTGACAGTTCAATCTACGTGTTACCTTAAATTTGAGACAATATGTGAACAGGAGTAGCTCCTTTTAAAGGTGACCCACATATCAGTGAAATGATATGTGGGTTTTTTGTGTATTTCACACCTTTTAGGCGTTTGTTTTTGTGGGAAAGTCTTGCATACCAGTTTTCAAAGAGAAAAGTGCGGTGTAATAGATGGATTGGGATAATTTGGTATATGTAATAAATTACCAAAAAAAATTTGTATGTGTGTATAGGATATATAGAAGTAGAAAAATCTAACTTTACTTTTATATATGTGAATGTTATAATGAAGTTACGCATAGAAATATGTGAATACTACAAAAAGGGGAGAAAGAAATGAAGTATACCCGTTTAACAAAACGCGTACTTGCTTGTGGATTAGCTCTTGCAATGGTAACAACATCAACAGATGTTGAAATGAATGTTGTAAAAGCGAAGAAGAAAAAGTCATCTAAGAAATCAACAAGTAAGGCGACTACAAAAACAGTTACAGAGGGAAAGACCATTGTACTGAAAGTTAAAAAGGCTAAGAAAAAGGTGAAGTGGTCTTGTAAGAACAAGAAAGTAGCACAAATCACAAAATTGAGTGGAAAGAAAAAACAAAATGCTACAGTGAAAGGTTTATCGAAAGGTACAGCAAAGATTATTGCAAAAATCGGTAAGAAGAAACAAGTATTTAATGTAAAGGTCAAAGCATCTGCCATTAAATCGGTTTCTTTTGATCAATTGGATTCTTCAGCTTTGATTGTGCGGTTCAGCAAAAAGACAACAGTAAATGCTGCAGATGTCAAGTTAGAAGTGAAAAATTACCAGGATGGTACCTATAATGTACAACCGAAGGTAGAGGCAATTTCTACATCTGATCAAAAAACATATCGTATGTACTTAACTAGTGGAATTTGCAATGGTGATTATGTAAAAATCACCCACGGAAAAGCAGTAAAAGAAGTACAGAGAAAAGATGCATTGAAGTTATCTGATGAAGAAAGAGATATTGAAATTATATGTGAAAAAGATGAAACACAATGCATAGATTTGAGTCAATATTTAGATAATGCAGTTGGACATTTAAGCTTTGCAAAGAAAAAAGGAAGTAAATTGCCAGCTGGTATGTCTTTGGCAGGTAAGAAGCGTCTGTTGAAAGGTATTCCAACAGCAGCTGGTGATACTACCTTTACCTTAGTTGCAACAGATGAAGCAGGTAGAAGCAAAGACGTTACAATTACCTATAAGGTTTATGATGATACAACAATTGCTAGTAAGACTAAAGAAATAGTAGAGAAGCCAGTGAATGATTTTGTGACAGACTTATCACCAGTCATAGCTGCTAATGTATCTACAACTGCAGGTGTAGTTGGTGATACAGACTGCTATGTGGCAAGGGTTGAGATTGCTCCAAAAGGTGGATCTGGTATGTATAAGTATTCTATTGCATCACAGGATGCGACAGTGCATTTATCGACAGATCAGCTGAATACTGCCACAAATCAGGTAGAACAACAGCCATCTGAGAGTACAATTGTTTATTTGCCATACGGTTTGGCAGAAGGAGAGCACTCATATCCAGTGACAATTACAGATGCTGCAGATCCTACCCGTACCACAACTACTACAGTAAACTTTACAGTAAAGAATCATTTTAATGTAAGCGGTGCTGTAACAGATGCCATGGGTACAGCTCTTTCAGGAAACGAAGATATTTACTTTATTCCTGCTAAGGCAACTGATTTTAGTAAGCACATTTCAAAAGTGTCTTATGAAAAATATGATGATGAATATAATTTGGTTGGCGGAAATAGAATAGAGGGAGAAGGAACCACTGTACGAGATAATTACCTTCAATTTAGAAAAGATGGTAAAAAGGTTGGGTATCAAATTTACACTTTGGATTCGAGTGCCAAGGTTGGTCCATTGCCACAGCCTACGGTTTTGGTTGATAATCCTACAGTTGCTCAAGTTTCTGCTGCACCAACTACAGAGACTGCTGCACCAACTGCAACACCTGGATTTAAATTGCCAACGAAGGATGCAGGAAAGTATGCAGCAGAATTGCCAGCTGGTGATTATGTTGTAAAGGTTAGAGCCAACAATGGTGTGCTTTATCATTTGGATCAAACTGTTTCTATTACTACAGATACTGTAGATGGCGTGAATTTAACAATGCCAGTACGTTTTGCAAATCTGTCTATGAATGCTAAGTTTGCAAATGGAAAAGGTGTTGCCGGACAAGAAATTTGTTTTACAACCAGTAACAAACAATTTGAAGATTGTACATTCACTGCGACAACTGATTACACAGGAAAATTAAATGTATCACTTCCAGTAGGTACCTATCAGGCATATTGGGTAGATGAAAATGGACAAAAGCAGTACTTTACAAATCCAATTAAGGTGGAAGATGCAACCAATGTTGAGTATGGTGATATTACACTTGCAGTAAGTAGAACTTGTGTTACAGGTGTGGCTTTCCAAGGAACCGGTCAAAGTAGAAGTGCGATGAAGGATGAAATTTTGTATTTCTTTGACAAAGATGGTAAGTGTTACAGCACAGTAACCAATGGTGAAAAAGAAGAAATTAATGGAGAATTGAAGTCTGTGACACCAGGTGGATATAGCATTCTTTTACCAGAGGGAACTTATACCGTTCGTTGTAAAGGTGTCATAACACAAGTACAAACCAATACAGCAACACCAAATACACAATCGGGAAATGATGCTAGCAATGCATCTTCAAATGACACATCATATGAAGATTTGAATTTTGATTATAGAAGTACTTATCAATCTGGAGAAACAGCTTGGTTTACCATTGGTAGTATCAATGTTGCAGGGGCAGACTTTACTCCAAACCCTGAGTTGACTTATACTGGAGATATGAATACAGATTTATTCAGCAAGACAACCAATATTGGTTTGACATTGGGAACAGAGTCAACCTTGCCTTCAACTGGCAATAACGATATTGTAGCGAAGTTTGATGTACCGGAACCGGCAGCAAATACTGCAGCTTCTCAATATCAATTTGATATGAGTTATACATTGAAAGATGGTTCTGCTCCTTCTCAACTTACAGTAATTGGAAGTGATGGAAAGACATATACTGCAAACTGTCAGTCAGATGGCATTGAAAAAAAAGCAGGTGGTTATCAGAAAGTAACATATGTTACAGATGTTGCGTTGGCAAAAGGTACTTATTATGTTATTCTTACACCAATTAATGCTGACAGAGATAAAGCTGGAGATACTCACGGTGGTCAGTCAACTGGTATCATTACAGCAAAGGTTAGTGCATATCAGCCATTGTCATTTACACAACCACAGAACTTGGTGTCAGGTGCTGCAATTAGTGTGACTACTACACAAAATAATGCAGATCCAAGATTGCAAGGAAAGGCTTACTTTACAATGGATGTACAGGAAGGAAGCTATTACAACATTGCATATAGTACACCAACATTAGGTGGAGAAAAGATTACGCTTTCTTATAGTTATGATGGACTGAGCTGGAAGGAGACAGAAGCTAGCTCTGGAAGTGTGTATGTAGGGCCAACAAGTACAGGAAAATTATATTTCTGTCTATCTAGCGATGTAATGTCTGCAACATATACAATTTCTGTGAAATAAATAATGCAATCCTAAAGGATTGTTAAGAGGGAAAAATAGAAACAAAGGAGATGAACCAATGAAATCAAGAAATTTCATTAAGGGTAGCATTGCTTTTAGCTTGGCTTTAAGTATGGCTGTAACAAGTGTATCTGTTACAAATATTTACAATGCATCAGCCGCTGCAAAAATAAAACTAAGCAAAAGCAAATTATCCATAACAAAAGGTGATACGGCTACTTTGCGTGTAAAGAATGCAAAGAAAAAAGTAAAGTGGTCTGTGAATAAAAAGAAAATTGTGAAGATTACCAAAAAATCTGGTAAGAAAAAAGAACAGGTAGTGATCAAAGGTGTAAAAGTTGGTAAAGCAGTTGTAGTTGCCAAAGTAGGAAAGAAAAAAGTTACTTGTAAAGTGACCGTAAAAAAACCAATTGACAACTTCAAAAAGGCAGCTGTGGATACCTATGATTCACAATGTATTTTGTTAACTTTGAAGAAAGCTGACAGTAAATTAAAAGAAGCAGATTTGACAGTTACAACAAAGTCACAAAAGGCAGGAAAATATCATAATCAAATTACTGTTAAGAAGCTTGTGAAGGCATCTGCAAAACAGTATCGCGTATATTTATCCAGAGGTGTGGAAAATGGTAGTTATGTAAATATCAAGTCTGGTATTAGTACTGCAGATGCCCAAAGAAAATCTGCACTTTATGTGGACAAAGAGAAACAATTGATAAATGAAAATTTGAAAAAAGGAAGCGCAAACAATATTGTTTTATCTGATTATGTAAATCAGGCAATTGGAAATGTGAGATTCTCTTTGAAAAAGGGTCAATCGTTACCAGAAGGATTAAGTTTGGACAGTAAGTTTACCAATATTCAAGGTATACCAACAGCAGTTGGTTCAAAAACAGTAACATTTGTAGCAAAGGATGAGCTTGGTAGAAAAGTAGAATTAAAAGTAAACTTTAATGTATTCGATGAAACTGCAGTTGTGGCAGAAAGTCAGAGCCTGGAATATAACTGGACACAGAAGGACACAGATGATGCGGTTGCGTATAATGCATATAATGCAAGCGCGTTAGACAGTCAGAAAAAATACTACAAGGATATTGAAATTAACCCTGTAGGTGGTTCTGGTGTATATAACTTTACCTTGGATGCAGGCGATTGTCCAGAAGCACGTTTGTCAACAGATCAGTTTACCGATGATGCTGCAAAGACAAAAACTCAAAGAAATGGTACAAGCACAACGCTACGATTACCATATTCTATTACAGAAGGTAAACATACCTTCAATGTTACAATTACAGATGCTGTTGATACAACTCGTACAACAACGGCAACAATTACAGTAAATATTGTAAAAACTTACCAGGCTTCTGGTGCTGTAAAAAGTTCAAATGGAAATAAGGTAACTAGCGGAAAAGTATACTTTATTCCAAAGGGTGCAAAGAGTTTGTCTGAGGCATATTCTACCACAATACAAGATGTGGAATCATCCAATGATGCTAGTGTAACCAATTATTCAGTTGCAGTACCAGATGGTACTTATACTGTAAAAGTAGATAACGATGTTATGTACGAAATGGCGAACACCATCAAGGTAAAAGGTGGAAATAAAGTAGCACAAGTGACTGTTCCTGAAAAGTTTTATGCTGTTTCAGGTAAGGCAACTTATTCAGATGCCAACAATCAATTAAAGAATGAAACACTTTATTTTGAATTGGTTGGGGATAAATATGAACATGCAGATAAAAGTACTGCAGCATTCTATACAACTACAGATAAGTATGGTGCTTTTGCAGTTTCTTTGCCATCTAATTCCTATGCTGTATATTTCAAAGATGAAAAGGGCAAGGATAAGTATTTTGCAGGCTCATTGGTTGTAAAAGATAAGGATCAGGTAGTAACCTTAAAATCATCTGTAGAACGTTTCAAAGTTGAGGGTATTGCATACAACGGTACTGCAAAAGATGCAACTTCTCAGGTGATGGATGTATTTGCAAATACGAATTTATACTTCTATAATTCAATTGGTAAAGCAAAGAAGGTAACCACTGATGAGATGGGTGCATACACAATTTTCTTGGAAGGTGGAAATACCTATGTGGTACGTGCAGAAGTGGAGAAAGGTGTATTACGTACAATTGGTACCGTATCAGTAGATAAACAAAATGCTACTGGTGTAAATATCATCTACAGTGCGACAAAGGATACTGTAGCAGCCGCTGCAGTAGAATATCCAATTGCCAAATTAGGTACAGAGTTGAAAGCCGTTTCTAATGGTTGCAATGATTTGGTATGGAAGATTTCACCTACAGAGGCAGATACTTATACTATTGATGCATCTACAGCATTAGGTTGTGGTGGTGCTGTATATGTATTTGACGAGAATTTACATTTGGTAGGATCTGGAACTTTCGATGGCGATAATATTACTTCTGCAGCAGCACCAGAAGTGACAGCAACACCAGAAGTGACAGCAACACCAGTGATTACAGTAGCACCAACAATCATATCTACTCGTACACCATATTATTATGAAGATGAAGTAGAAGAAAAACATACTGTAAAGGTTACATTGGAAGCAGGAAAAATGTATTTTGTACAGGTTATTCCATATGCAAAATCTACTTCTGATCAAGGCCAAGGTGATGTGGCAGTGACAATTAAAAAATATGTTGCTCCAGTTCGATATACATTTGAGCCAGTAAGAACATATCCTGCACTAGGTGACGATGATGAAAATAATTATGCTACATCATCACCTTCTCCAAGTCCAACACCATATGAGGATTAATTGTAATTTCTTATGAGAGCTGTATTTGATTTTTTGATACAGAACTTGTGATAAATGACATGAAAATCCCCCGTTTTCAAGATTGAAAACGGGGGATTTTTTTATGTAATAGGAAATTGCGATGCCCTTTCCTATTACACAAAAAACGCTCCGCGAGGATGCGCAGACCGCGGAGATGGAGTTAATTGCTGCGCAACACCGCGGTTGCGCTAGAGTTTTGCAAGCAAAACTCTTTGTTCTCAGATAAAAAACTCTTAGATAAAGATCTATTTGTCACTTCATAAAGTATAAGCAGACAGTGAAAAAACGGGTGAAAAATCTTCTTGAACATGTAGTTGCTTTTTTGAACGTTGTATATTATAATTGATGTAAGTGTGCAATGTATGTGGAAATTCCTGTTGGATGTGTAACAGGAATTTTAAAGTGCTTGTTACAAAAAAATATGAGCTTTGTAAATCGGCGCAAACAAAAGACTTACAACTGTTATATACACAATGATAAAAATCCAATAGAGATGATTGAAAGCATTTCTGATATTTAGAAGGGAAGGTTTTTTCGTGAATAGTGTAGGACGCAATACAACACAAAAAGATGTCCGAAATTTAGAAGAGCGTCGCAAGCGCGTGGCTCGGATTAAGCGGATATTGATTGGGATTATAGTGGTATTTTTGTTGTTGCCATCTATTTTATGTTTGGCATTGTGGGGGAAAGTAGTAAGTTTAGAAAAAAGAATTGATCAGTTGTATCAAAATCAGGCTGTGGAGTCGGTTGCGACGCCCACAGCTACCAATACAGCAAAAAAGAATGAAGAAGACAAAGGGCAGAACGAAAAAGAATTTGACCAAACCAAGATAAAGGGCAGGAAAGTCTATTTAACATTTGATGATGGACCCAGTGATAATACAGTTAAGATACTGAAGGTGTTAAAAAAATACGATGTAAAAGCTACTTTTTTTGTGATTGGTCGTACAGATGAGAAATCCAAGAAGTTATACAAAAAGATTGTAAAAGAAGGACATACATTGGGAATGCATTCCTACACCCATCAGTATGATAAAATATATGCTTCTGTTTCCGCCTACAAGAAAGATTTGAATGCATTAGCTGATTTGTTGGAAGATGTAACAGGAGAGGAACGTCCACATTATATACGTTTCCCAGGTGGGAGTAGTAATACTGTAAGCAAGGTTCCAATGAAGGATATTATTCGTTATGTCAATAAAGAAGGGTACAAATATTACGATTGGAATGTTGTGAATGGTGATGCAGATGGAAAGAAGCATGCAGATAAAGATATGATTAATAAAGTAGTTCAGGGTGTTAAATTACATGATACTTCAATTGTTCTTATGCATGATTGTGTTGGGAAGGAACAAACAGCAAAGAATTTAGAGACTACGATAAAAAAATTAAAGAAAATGAAGGTTCACATTTTGCCTATAAATGATACAACAGTGCCTGTACAACAAATTGAAGCAAGCAGTGTGAAAAAATAAACCGAATGAGGAGGCGTTTATATGGGATTTTTTAAAGACTTAAGAGATGATATTTCTCAGGCTGTCAATGAGTTATTGCCAGATGAGGAATTTTTTAATGTAGATGGATTGAAAGCTGAAAAAGAAGCAGCGGAGGAGACAGAACCTGTAGATATGCAGTTGGCTAGCTTAGATACATATTTTAAGCAGGAAGATTCATCGATACAAGAAACATTGGAAGCTGAGGATCCAGTGGAAACAGTAGAACCAGCAGAAGAAATTGGTATTGAAGATTTACATGCCATTATCAATGGCTTTGATACAGATGAGGAAGTTTTGACATCAGATTTGACACAAGATGAAGAAGCAGGAGATATTATTGCTGCTTTACATGAAATGCAAAGTGGTACGCGTCCGGAGGATGCAACAGATGGGTTGGATGCTGAGCCGATGGACTTGTCTTTGTTGGATGTGGGTGCACAGGCAGAGAATCTAATGGCTTTGGATCATGATTTGGAAGAAACAGTTGAGACAAATCAGAATTTAGATGAATTATTGGCAAGCCTTCCGGAAGAAGAACAAGAGACTGTTTCTTTTGCAAGTGAAGAAGAAATCGCAGATGTAATTATGCCATTGGAAGAATCAATTGAAGAAACAGAAGCGGAATTGCCAGTAGAAGAAGCAAATGAAGAAGTGGAAGTAATGTTGCCATTGGAAGAAACAATTGAAGAAACAGAAGCGGAATTGCCGGTAGAAGAAGCAAATGAAGAAGTGGAAGTAATGTTGCCATTGGAAGAAACAATTGAAGAAACAGAAGCGGAATTGCCGGTGGAAGAAGTAAATGAAGAAGTGGAATTGCCAGTAGAAGAAGCAAGTGAAGAAGCAGAAGCAGATACAATTGCTTTGGCTGATCTTGTAGATACGGTTGAAGAAAACTTATCTGCTATTTCAGAGGATATTGATTTGCAAAATGTGGATGTGGATACAGATGCAAGTGTGGATTCTGCCTTTGACATTTCATTCACCGCAGAAGAAAATATTGAAATTGCATCTGGTATATTGCCAGATGAGACGGTATCAGAAGCAGGAATGGATTTAGAAGAAATGGCAGATACTAAAGAAGAAATACCTGTAGAAATAGAAGCTACTGAGGAAGAGATACCATTACCAATGGAAGATATAGCGGAAGAAGTATCTGTACAAATGGATGCTATTGCAGAAGAAGTATCCGTACCAATGGAAGATACAGAGGAAGAAGTACCATTACCAATGGAAGTAGAAGAAGATAGTAAAGTTTCATTCCCAGAGAATGAAGTTTCAAATATGATAGAAAAGGAAGATAAAATCATGGAAAATAATTTAGAAAATGCAGTTGCAAAAGATGAAGTAACAGTAATCACAAAAGGAACCATCATCAATGGATCTATCATAACTGATGGCGCATTAGAAGTAAATGGAACCATTACAGGAGATGTGGAATGTCTTGGTACCTTGACTATCAACGGAAATGTAAGTGGACATTTGAAAGGTGCAAATGTGGTTGTTAGTACACCTAAGTTAGATGGTGGTATTGACAGTCAAGGCGACGTTAAGATTAATGTTGGTACCATTGTGATTGGAGATGTTAGTGCAAAATCTGCAACTATTTCTGGTGCTGTAAAAGGTGAAATTGATGTACAAGGACCTGTTGTGGTAGATTCTACTGCAATTGTAAAAGGCAATATTAATGCAAAATCTGTACAGATCAACAACGGAGCGGTTGTAGATGGATATTGCAAACTTACTTATGCAGAAGTAGATATTGATAATTTCTTTGATGAAGAATAATGGAAAAAGCAGAACCATTTTGCATACAGGTAAAATGGTTCTGTAGCAGGTAAAGAACCCTTTGTCGTAAACCGTTCATTCCAATTTGTCAATTCATAGCGTAGAGCATATGAAAATGTTGAAAAGAAGATGGAGGGGACAAGGTTAAACGAATCGCATTTCCGATTGTCAAGGAAGGATATACATATAAGAAAAGAGGATTACAATGCAATATAAGAGAGTATTTTTAAAATTAAGTGGAGAAGCTCTAGCAGGAGAAAAAAAGACTGGTTTTGATGAAGGTACCTGTGTTGCAGTTGCAAAGCAGGTAAAAAAACTTGTAGATGATGGTGTACAGGTTGGAATTGTAATTGGTGGCGGTAATTTTTGGAGAGGTCGTACCAGTGAAAATATTGATCGTACCAAGGCGGATCAAATCGGTATGCTTGCTACTGTAATGAATTGTATCTATGTATCAGAAATTTTTCGTTCTGTTGGTATGAAGACACAAGTTTGGATGTCTGGGAGAATGCCACTGCAGGGATGCTTGACAGAACCAATGCCGAGATTGCACAGGCAGCTCTTGGCAGATGGAAGCGGACTTCAAGAATAGTGACACCATAGTTAAAGATAATAGGAATCATGCAAGTTGT
>JAFORL010000198.1 GCA_017393285.1 Lachnospiraceae bacterium | reverse complement strand
GTAGAACCGACAGCAAGTGGTAACGGTGGAACTACAGGTGGTGGAAGCACAGGAAATGTAGCCGAGCCGACAGCAAGTGGCAGCAGTGGAACTACAGGTGGTGGAAGCACAGGAAATGTAGCCGAGCCGACAGTAAGTGGCAGCAGTGGAACTACAGGTGGTGGAAGCACAGGAAATGTAGCCGAGCCGACAGCAAGTGGCAGCAGTGGAACTACAAGCGGAGGAAGCACAGTAGAGCCGACAGCAAGTGATAGCAGTGGAACTACAGGCGGTGGAAGCACAGTAGAGCCGACAGCAAGTGATAGCAGTGGAACCACGGGTGGTGGAAACACAGGAAATGCAGTTGTGCCAAACACAAATATAATAGTGGAACAATTCAGTAGTATAGATCAGAAAAATGGACAACTAGGGGAAAATCAAAGTTTAAATGTTACGGTATCATCAGCAGCGGTATATATTGTAAATAACATAAAATATAGAGTATTAGATAGCAAAAATGTTTCAGTTGTGGGTTCTACCAATGTAAAAATAAAAAAATTATATATTGGTAGTAAGGTAACGATTGACGGTAAGAAATACCAAATTACAAAGATTGAAGCGAAGGCCTTTAAGGGATACAAGAATCTGAAAAAGGTGATAATAGGAAATAATATAGTTGTAATTGGGCATCATGCATTCCAAAATGACAAACAATTGTCATCTATTGTCATTCGTTCTAGTAAACTTACGACAATTGGAAATCATGCCTGGTTAAAAATCAGCAAACATGCCAAGTTTTATATTCCAAAGGCTGCAATAAAAAGGTATAAAAAACTGATGAAGAAGAAAACGGGATATAAGAATACAATGAAAATGAAATCCTGATTCTAAATAGGACCGTTTCATAAAGATTGGAGAGCTTGTAAATGAATTTGCATACAAAACGATTGTGTTTACGAAGTTGGAGACCGGAAGATGCAGGCGATTTGTTTCGCTATGCCAGTGATACAGAGGTGGCTTTTGCGGCTGGATGGGCACCTCTGCCTTCTGAAGAAAAAGCAAAATGGTTCATTGAAGAATTATTGACAAGCTGGGGTTTTTTTGCCTTAGAATTAAAATCTCAAAAAAAGGTAATAGGTTGTATCGCTGTATTGGTGGGGGAAGCAAGTAATTACCATATTGGAGAAAACGAAGGTGAGCTCATATATTGGCTTGGGAGACCCTATTGGAGACAGGGCATTATGAAAGAAGCAATGGAAGCGATGATTCGCTATTGTAGAGAAGAATTGTATTTAGAAGGACTTTGGAGTGGTTGCGCAAAAGAAAATATTGCGTCACAAAAATTACAGGAAAGTTGTGGCTTTCAGTATGTGAAAACATTGCCTGCCGTAACGGATTTGAATCAACATACGCGTCCCGAATTGCTTCGGTATTTATCTTTTTCGTAAAAACAAGAATCATTTCTGTGATAAAGTGGATGGTAGCCGGTAAACCTTCAGCCCACCCGAATGAATGGTTACAGGAACTGATACCTAGTATAAAAAGCTACTTGATGTAACAAAGAAAAACTGATATACTGATAAAAAAGACTAAGGGATTGGAAGTACATCAATATGGTATTAATTGGATGATAGAAAGGACGATATATTTATGAATTATCAGGTTATAAGTGATAGCTCTTGTGATTTACCAATGCAAGTTTTAAAGGAAAATAATATAGAATGTATACCTTTTTACGTTTCTTTTGATGATGCAGATTATCGCAAAGAAAATGTTGATATAAAAGTAAGGGATTTTTATAGTGAAATGCTAGAAAAAAAAGGAGTATTTCCTAAGTCATCTTGTCCGTCGACACAAGATTTTTATGATGTTTTTGAAAAATATGCAAAACAGGATATCCCAATGATTTGTATTTGTATCACAGTGAAGTTTAGTGGTTCTTTTCAAGCAGCGACAAATGCAAAAAACATGATTTTAGAAGAGTATCCGAATGCAGTCATTGAGGTAATCAATTCTGAATTTGCATCTGTTTTACAAGGTTTATATGTCTTGGAGGCATGTGGCTTGAGAGACAGGGGCTACAAGATTGAAGAAGCGGTTTCTTCTTTGAACGAAATTCGTGCTACCGGTCGTATTTTCTTTACAATTGGTGATACAGAATATTTAAAACATGGTGGAAGAATTGGAAAGTTGGCTGGGGTGGCTACTTCCTTGTTAAGTATCAAACCAATGATTACCTTTAAAGAGGGAGAAATATTTCCGTCGGGTATTTCCAGAAGCAGAAAGAAGTGTATGAGTAAGATTATTGATTTATTGGTAGACTATGCAAAAGAAGTTGGAGAAGATTTTAACAACTATGAGGTATGTATAGGATATGGCAATTCCTATGAGGAAGCAGAAGAATTAAGGGCAATGGCATTGGAAAAATTAGCAGTGTATGGTGTTTCAGATATGCAACTATATCAAATTGGATCTACCATTGCAGTGCATACTGGTCCATATCCATTGGGATTTGGTGTTGTTAAAAAAAGTATGTAACAGTTCAGTCCAGCAGAAATATAAATCAAAGAGCCTGTGACTGCTTGTAGGCTAAAGGCGATTTGTATTTATGTATTAACTAGTATTTGTTGTCAGAATGTGGTATAATATGAAAGAGCGAGGTCCTTGTCGTACAACGCAAGGGCCTTTTCAATTATAAAACAGAAAAGTGAGGTAAGGTATTATGGCATGGTATGATGAAGCAGTTTTTTATCACATTTATCCATTGGGAATGACGGGGGCTCCCAAACAAAACAGTTACAGTCTGGATGAACATCGTTTGCAAACGTTGGTACCTTGGATTTCGCATTTAAAAAAGATAGGGGTAAATGCGATTTATATCGGACCATTGTTTGAATCAGTTGGACATGGTTATGAAACTACGGATTACAAGAAATTGGATAGTCGTTTGGGGGATAATCAGGATTTAAAAGAATTCGTTGCAAAATGTCACAAAGAAGGCATTCGAGTGATTTTTGATGGTGTGTTTAATCACACCGGTAGAGATTTCTTTGCCTTTAAAGATTTACAGAAAAATCGTGAACAATCTCATTATAAAGATTGGTATTGCAATGTGAATTTTGGCGGAAATAATGAATATAATGATGGATTTTCTTATGAAAACTGGGGTGGATATAACCTTTTGGTAAAATTGAACCAAAGAAATCCAGAAGTAAAAGATTATATTGCAGATGTGATTCGCTTTTGGGTAGATGAGTTTGATGTAGATGGAATCAGATTAGATGCTGCAGATGTGTTGGATTTTGATTTTATGAAGAGCTTACGACATGTTGCCAATACTGTGAAACCAGATTTTTGGCTTATGGGGGAAGTAATTCATGGTGATTACAATCGTTGGGTAAATGAAGGTACATTACATTCTGTAACCAATTATCAGCTACACAAGGCTTTATATTCTGGTAACAATGATCATAACTTCTTTGAAATTGCGCATACAGTAAAACGTTTGTATGAGATGGGTGGCAATCGCCCAGATGGATTGAAGTTATACAATTTTGTGGATAATCACGATGTAGAACGTATTTATACAAAATTGAACAATAAGGCACATTATAATCCAGTGCATGTATTGTTATATACATTGCCGGGTGTACCATCTATTTATTATGGTTCAGAATTTGGTATCGAAGGGAAAAAAGAAAAGCAATCGGACGATTCTTTACGTCCTGCTTTGCAATATGCAGATTATGAAAATGCGGTAGAAGAAAATCCATGTACCAGATTAATCGCAGCCTTAGGTAAAGCAAGAAATCAAATCAAGGCATTGTCTTATGGTGATTATCTTGAATTACAATTACAAAACAGATATTATGCCTATTCAAGAAATTGGGATGGACATTGTGCAGTGATTACCGTAAACAACGATGATAATGGTACTTCCATGAATTTACCGGTAGATGTAGAAGGAACTTACATTGGCGTCTTATCTGGTACACAAGTTCAATCTAATAATCATAGAATTGCAGTGGAGGTAAGTGGTAATAGTGGAGAAATTTGGGTTCCAATTGGAGATTTTGATTCAAATATGCAATGTGAACAGAGAAAAATTGCTATTGAAAACACGAACCAAGCAACAAAAGAAACTTCAAATCAGACAGAAGTGCAGTCAGAAGAGAAGAATAAAATAGAAGAACCGGTTTCTAATGTGGAATCTAAACAGGAAACAGATGTGAAAAAGCCAGAAATTAAGCCGGAAACATCTACACAAAAGCCAAATCCAGTTCCTGCTGCAAAGGAAGAGGTTGGAAGTCAAGCAGAGAAAGATGCTTTTGAACGTGGAAAAATTGCGGGATTGCAAGAGGCAATTATTGCAATTATGGAGAAAAATGGTCCAGTTACCGAACAAATGCGTAAAGATGTAACAGATAATGTATATTATGATTCTTTAATTAATTGGGTAAAAAGTTTTCGATAGTTCATTTCGTTTAAAATAGGTGAAAGAGGCTGTTGCATTGACGTTTTTCGTCATCTTTGCTCGGCCTCTTTTTATTTCTTTCTAAGGGAGGTAGTAGATGGGAGAGAAATAGACATACACAATCATTATTTTGACTATTATACTTAAATTTCTGGGATGAGAAAATGGAATAGTTTCTGTTTTCTTTTAGAGAATGAACGAATCGTTTTGAAAGCTAAATGTCATAGGCAGCTCTGAAATAGCAAGGGTCATGCCTTCTTTTATTGTTTTTTCGCGTATCAAAGTAGTATTTTTGGTGTAGGCTAATGCAGCACGTTCGCACACATTATCCACGCCAGTGATGGTTTGGACGAAATTGGAGGAAGAAAGACTGCCTTTTACTTTTTTTAATTCATCAGCTGTATAGGTGACAAAGGGTACTTGCAAATTGTTTGCCAGTGCAAGTATTGCTGGTTCTGCTTTTTTGAGATCAATACTTGTAATGGCTGCAATGGATTCTGGAAACAGGTGTAGCAGTGCTAATTGTTCTTCTACAAATACAGATAGCGCCTCTGCATCCGTATTTTTTTTGCAACCGATACCTAGCACCATATTTTTCGGAATGAGATGCAAGGTTTCTTTAAATTGGGTTTGTGTAGAAAAGGGACTGATGGAAATGCCAAAATTTTGGGTTGTGGTAGTAAGGCCCTCTGGAAGTGTTTCCTTTGGGAGTATACCGCAGATTCCAACTGGTAAGTTATGTAAAAGATGCACAGATACTTTTTTTGCTAAGTGCATATTTGAAATTGTTAACTGATTATTTTTGGCAAATTCGTCAACTGCAAATTTATGATTCAAATCTGTTGCAGTTGAGATGACAGGGGTTGCGTCAAGAAATTTTGAAATGGCCATTGCACATGTATTGCCACCCCCTAAATGTCCTGAAAGAAGTGGAATGACGTACTGTCCCTTTTCGTCAATGGCTAGCACACATGGATCTTGTGCTTTATGTTTAATAAAAGGGGCAATGGCGCGAACTGCAATTCCACAGGCAGAAACAAAAATGATGGCTGCATCCGGATGAAAACATGCTTCCACTTGTTTTTGTAGTGAATCTTCTATAGGTTTATGGAAGCTAGTGCAGTATTTTGGTAAAGTATAAGCAAGACAGTTTATATTTTGAGAAATATAAAATTGATAAAGTTTGCTTGAAAGTGCGGTCGCTTGTGCGGTAAATGAAAATATATATACGTTTTTCATGTGAATTGCTCTCCTATGTGTGTTATAATAAAATCTGGATTGTGAATACCCATATTCGAAATCTGTTCAATAGGGCAACTTGCGCATATAGGTCAGGGTTTTCGTAGATAGGTATTTGCATATTAATATTGTATCATAGATTAGAGAACTAGCAAAGTTGCATAAGGATAAATATATCAATCATAAATGACAGAACGAAGAAAGGATAGAAGATAAATGGATGGAATTTTGTATGGAATAGGTACTGGTCCTGGGGATCCTGAATTGATGACAATTAAGGCTGTAAAAATGATGAATGCATGTGATGTCATTGTTCTGCCAATTTCCAATCAGGCCTTACTGAGCGAACCGGTATATTATGAAGGATTGACGGAGAAAGCAAAACAATTCAATGTCGATTGTATTGCCTATCAAATTGCAAAATCGAATATAACAAGACCTGAAAAGAAGGGGTTTTTATATTTACCAATGCCAATGATTAAGGACTCTGAAATTTTAAAACGCATACATAATCAAGGATTTGAGGCTGTAATGAAACTTTTGCGGGCAGGAAATAAATTAGCTTTTTTAACCTTAGGGGATCCTACTATTTATTCTACTTACCTTTATATTCATAATCGAGTAATAAAAAAAATGGAAAAGCAAAAATTATAAATGGCATTCCTTCCTTTTGCGCAACGGCAGCAAGATTAGATATTGGATTGGTAGAAAATAGCGAACAGCTACATATTATACCTGCGTCATATGGGGTTAAAGAGGCATTAGAGTTAGAGGGAACGAAGGTATTTATGAAAGCAGGAAAGCAAATGCAACTGGTAAAAAATGAAGTAAAAAAAAGTGACAAAGCCTTTTGGATGGTAGAAAATTGTGGCATGGAAAAGGAAAAAGTGTATGACAATATAGAAGATCTGTCGGAAGAAGCTGGTTATTATTCATTGGTTATTGTAAAGGAGAAAAATAGATGGTAAATTTTGTTGGAGCGGGGTCTGGAGCTGTAGATTTGATTACAGTACGAGGACTGAAATTGGTACAAGAGGCAGATGTAATCATTTATGCAGGTTCTTTGGTCAATCCAGAGATTTTACAGGAATGTAAAGCGGGTTGTGAAATTTACAACAGTGCAAAGATGACTTTAGAAGAAGTTATTGGAAAGATGGAAACTGCAGAAGCGGAAGGAAAAAAGATTGTACGTTTACATACAGGTGATCCATGTTTGTATGGGGCAATTCGTGAGCAGATGGATATCCTGGAAGAGAAAAATATCCAATATGCAGTTTGTCCAGGGGTAAGCTCTTTTTGTGGGGCAGCTGCAGCCCTACAGTTAGAATACACCTTGCCTAATGTATCACAATCCGTTGTCATTACAAGAGTGGCAGGAAGAACGAAGGTACCGGAGATGGAAAGCATCCGAAAGTGGGCTGTACATAAAGCAACCATGGTAATTTTTCTTAGTATTGGACTGTTGAAGCAGGTAGAGGAGGAATTGATTGCTGGAGGATACGACAAGAATACACCTGCGGCAATTGTGTATAAGGCAACCTGGCCTGAAGAAAAGCTATTTTATTGTACGGTGTCTACCTTAGCAGAAACTGCAGAACAGAATCAGATTACCAAAACGGGATTGGTAGTGGTAGGAGATGTTTTAAATGGGCAATATGAACGCTCAAAATTATATGATCCGGCATTTACAACTGGGTTTCGAACTGGAAGAAATAGTACGGAGGAATAAAGTATGAAGATTACTGTGATAGGTATTGGACCTGGAGCTTATGAAAATTTGACGATAAAAGCGGAACGTGCATTACAAGCATGTGATGTGGTAATTGGTTATACAGTATATGTGGATTTGGTGAAGGGGTATTGTGGTGACAAGGAATTCTTATCTACACCCATGAAACAGGAAGTAGATCGATGCCGTAGGGCATTTGCGGAAGCAAAAAAAGGAAAAAAGGTAGCCTTGGTATGTAGTGGTGATGCGGGTGTCTATGGAATGGCTGGTCTCATGTACGAAGTTGGGGAAGCTTATCCAGAGATAGAAATAGAGGTAATTCCAGGTATTACCGCTGCACTTGCAGGAGCTGCCGTCTTGGGCGCACCATTGACACATGATTTTGCAGTAATCAGTTTAAGTGATTTGTTAACACCTTGGGAAACAATAGAAGCAAGGTTGCGTGCAGCAGCCCAAGCTGATTTTTGTATCAGTCTGTATAATCCATCTAGCAGGAAGAGAAAGGGTTACTTAAAGAAAGCATGTGAAATTTTACTGGCATATAAGTCTCCAAAAACGGTATGTGGATATGTAAAAAATATTGGTCGTGAGGGAGAAAAGATGGTTGTATTATCCTTAGAAGTGTTAGTTGATACAGAAGTGGATATGTTTACAACGGTATTTATTGGAAATGCGAGTACGAAGGTGATAGCCGGCAAAATGATTACGCCTAGAGGATATCGTATAGAAGGGATGTAAGAATTTTATGAGAAGGAAACCTGTTTCAAGAGTAATGCTTGCGGGAGTAGGAAGTGGGAGTGGAAAGACCACAATTACTTGTGGGTTGGTAGCTGCCATTAAAAATAGAAAAATAAAAGTTGCAACCTGTAAGTGTGGCCCTGATTACATAGATCCCATGTTTTATGAGCAAATCCAACATTGCCCATCTACCAACTTGGATTTATTTTTTGTAAAAAAAGACATGGTACAGTATTTACTATCTGAAAATGCTGAACAAGCAGACTTTACTGTAGTGGAGGGTGTGATGGGCTTTTATGATGGTTGTGGAATGACAACGACAGAGGCAAGTAGTTATGATTTAGCCAGACAAACCGATACACCTGTGATTTTAATCCTTCCGGCCAGAGGTAGAGCCATTTCTCTCTTGGCTGAGTTGAAAGGCTTTCTGGAATTTCAAAAAGATCATACCATTAAAGGTGTGATTTTAAATGGGATAAGCCCTATGGCAGGAAATTTTTTAAAAGAGGAAATTGAAAAAAAATTTGCAATAAAGGTTTATGGTTGTGTGCCAAAACTCCAAAATTTTCATTTAGAAAGTAGACATTTGGGGTTGGTGCTTCCAGAAGAACTAGATGATTTAGCAGAGAAACTTCTGGCACTTGGAAAAGAAATGGAAGCATATTTAGATGTAGATGGCATTCTTTCTTTGGGAGAGGAAGCACCAGAACTGAGTGTAGAATGTCCCAAAGAGGTGTGTGAAATTTACAAAAAAGAAAAAGCTGTAATAGAAAAAATTATTTCTTCCAAGTTGCGAATAGGTTTAGCAAGGGATTTGGCTTTTTCTTTTTATTATAAGGATAATCTGGAATTCTTGAAAGGGATGGGATGTGAGCTTGTGCCTTTTAGCCCACTGGCAGATGAGAAACTTCCTCCCAAATTGGATGCAGTTATTTTTGGTGGAGGCTATCCGGAACTATATGCCAAAGAATTGTCAGAAAATCGTTCCATGATAGAAGATATAAGAAGTCAATTGTCGAAAGGACTTTGTTGTATGGCTGAATGTGGTGGTTTTATGTATCTGCATGAACAATTGCAAGACCAAAATCAGAACACATATGCTATGGTTGGTGCGATTAAGGGTGCAGCTTTGAAAAAAGAAAGATTGGTTCGATTTGGTTATATTCGTCTTCAGCCACAAATGGAAAACATTTTTTTAAAAGAAAGGGAAGAAATAAAAGCACATGAATTTCACTATTGGGATAGCGACAATAATGGAGCAGCATGGAAAGCAATGAAGCCTTCCGGTAATCGAAGCTGGGACTGCATGCATATAACGGATACCATGATTGCCGGATATCCACATCTGTATTATTATTCCAATATGTTACTTCCTATTCGTTTTTTACAACGTTGCCTGGAACAGAGAAAAGAAAGTAGGTGAAGGGAATGGTTATGGTAGTTTGTGGTGGTAGTGGTAGTGGAAAGTCGGAATTTGCCGAACAAGCGACCACAAGTTTTGCAAGAACTGATAGGGACAGTAAATTGCTATACATTGCTACTATGATGGGGGAGGATGCAGAAAGCAAATGCAAGATTCAGCGTCATCGTCATATGAGAAAAGATAAGGGGTTTGAAACGATAGAATGTTTTTTTGATTTAAAAGACTTGGTATTAGAAAACAATTCTATTGTATTATTGGATTGTTTGTCTAATTTGGTCAGTAATGAATGTTTTGCGAAAGGGGGAGCCGGTAAGCAAACAGTAGAGGAAGTGTTAGCGGGAATCTACAGTATAAAGGCACAAGCGAAACATTTGATTATTGTGACCAATGATGTGTTTGGGGACGCAATCTCTTATGATCCATATACCCAATGGTTTATGCAAGTGTTGGGACAGCTTAATTGTCATATTGCAGCATTAGCAGATGAAGTGGTAGAAGTGGTTTATGGCATACCGGTTTATTATAAAGGTTTCCTACATGGTTTAAAGATAGGAAGATGAAAGTAAGAAAGGAATGGTTGTACAATGAAATATGTGCATGGAGGAGATATCTATAGTAATCCCCAATTAGTAGATTTTTCAGCCAATATCAATCCGCTGGGAACACCAGGTGAAGTGGTTGTAGCAATCCAAAAGGCAGCAGAACATGTGGCACCCTATCCTGATTATTCCTGTCGACGTCTTCGCAATGCCATTGCTCAAAAAGAGAAAGTGGATGCAAAGAAAATTATTTGTGGCAATGGGGCAGCAGATTTGATTTATCGGTTTGTAATGGCAATCAGACCGCAAAAGGCATTGCTGGCCGTTCCTTGTTTTTTGGAGTATGAACAGGCACTTAGATGTGTGGGGTGCCAAGTGGAGTATTATCAGTTACATCCAGGTACCTTTCTATTAGAAGAAGCGTATTTAGATTATTTAGAAAATTCTATCGATTTGATTTGTCTTTGTACACCAAACAATCCTACTGGCATCAGTATTCCAGAACATTTATTTAAAAAAATCATAAAGAAGTGCAAGGAAAAAAATATTGCAATTTTATTAGATGAATGTTTTTATGATTTTGTAGAACCGCAGAAACGTTTTCAGCCTTATGGGGATAGAGAATCCTATGATCAGATGTTAACCTTGCGTGCTTTTACTAAAATGTATGGACTTGCGGGAATTCGTTTGGGATATGGATTTTGTGAAAATGAAGATTTGATAGAAAAGATGCAGCTATGCGGTCCGCCTTGGAATGTTTCAACCCTTGCACAAGAGGCAGGCATTGCAGCCTTAGAATTGGATTCCTATCCTAAGATGGTTAGGACCTTTGTGAGAGAGCAAAAGAAATATTTGTTAGGGGAATTGCAACAGATGGGTATCAGGGTTTGGAAAACAGATGCAAATTATATCTTTTTTCAGACGCGGAAACAACTGAAAGAAGACTTGATACAAGAAGGAATTATGATTCGGGATTGTAGTAATTACGTGGGTTTAGAGGATGGGTATTATCGTATTGCTATTATGAGAGAAAATCATAATAAAATGTTAATCCAGGCACTGAAAAAAATCCATTAGATAGGAGAAGATAACTATGTCAAAAGCAAAGTCACTTATGATACAAGGTACCATGTCCAATGCTGGAAAAAGCATATTGGCTGGAGGTTTGTGTAGAATTTTTATGCAGGACGGTAGAAAAACAACGCCATTTAAATCGCAAAATATGGCATTAAATTCCTATATTACAAAAGAAGGCTTGGAAATGGGCAGAGCACAGGTGATGCAGGCAGAGGCAGCGGGGATAGAACCTAGCGCCCTTATGAATCCTATTTTGTTAAAACCTACAAATGATACGGGTTCTCAAGTCATTGTAAATGGTGAAGTGCATGGAACCATGTCTGCAGTGGAGTATTATAAAAATAAGAAAAAATTTGTGCCTGTAATCCTGGATGCATATAGAAGGTTAGAAGAAGAATTTGATATGATTGTCCTAGAAGGAGCAGGAAGTCCGGCGGAGATTAATTTAAAGGAAAATGATATCGTAAATATGGGGATGGCCAAGATGGCAAAAGCACCCGTTTTGTTGGTTGGCGATATTGATCGTGGTGGCGTCTTTGCACAGCTTCTGGGAACAGTAGCCCTTTTGGAACCGGAAGAGCAGACATATGTGAAAGGATTGATTATTAATAAATTTCGAGGAGATGCATCTATCTTGCAACCGGGAATTGATATGATAGAAAAAAGAATCGGGATTTCAGTGACAGGTGTGGTGCCTTATCTCTATTTAGATTTGGATGATGAAGATAGCCTGACAGAGCGTTTTCAAAAGAAAACACAAGTGGGTGCTGTTGATATTGTGGTGATCCGTTTGCCGCGGATTTCCAATTATACAGATTTTAATGTTTTTGAGTGTTTGGAGGAGGTGTCTGTTCGATATATTTCTACACCTGTACAGTTGGGAAATCCTGATATTATCTTTATTCCGGGTTCTAAGAATACCATTGAGGATTTATTGTGGATGCGACAGAATGGGTTGGAAGCAAAAATTATGCAACATGCAGCAGAAGGAAAAATTGTGTTTGGTGTGTGTGGTGGATATCAAATGTTGGGAGAGAAAATCTGTGATCCAGATGGAATGGAGCATCAGGGGACAATTCGAGGAATGGGATTATTACCAATTACAACCATTTTTAAAAACAGTAAGAGAAGAACAAGAGTACATGGTAGCTTTGGAACGATAAAGGGAAAATTAAGTAAACTAACTGGCAAAACGCTAGAAGGATATGAAATGCATATGGGAGAGACCACCTTGCAGTCGCAAGCAGCTTTCTTGACAAATATTTATAATACCATTGCAGATGAAGCCCAGTTGGTAGATGGTGCGCAGAATGAAAATGTTTATGGAAGTTATGTTCATGGTCTTTTTGATGCGGAGGAAGTAGCGAAAACGATAGTAGCATCGGTTTTGGAGGAGAAGGGCATGGATTGTAGTAAGCTCCATGCATTTGACTTTCAAGCGTATAAAGAAAAACAATATGATGCTTTAGCAAAGGCAGTACGTATGGCCTTAGATATGGAACAAATATACAAGATTGTGGATGCTGGCATGTAGGAGGTAGCAAGATGGAAGATATAACAGTTACTTCTTTGGAACAGGTATTACCTATGGATATCGAGAAGAGAAGTTTTGAGATTATTACGGAAGAATTAGGAAATAGAGAATTTCCCAATGAGCAGGAAAGTATTATTAAAAGAGTGATTCATACATCTGCGGATTTTGATTATGCAGATAATTTGTGCTTTTCAGAAAATGTTGTTGCTTTGGCAAAAGAAGCCATTCAGGCTGGAGCTTGCATTGTAACAGATACACAGATGGCAAGGGCTGGAATAAACAAGAAATCATTGGCAAAATTTGGTGGAGAAGTATTTTGTTTTATTGCAGATGAAGATGTAGCGCTTGCAGCCAAGGAACGAGGCATTACCCGTTCGGCAGTTAGTATGGAAAAAGCATTAGGTCTGGATAAAAATCTAATTTTTGCTATTGGAAATGCACCAACAGCATTGGTAAAGTTATATGAAGAAATAAAAAATGGTGCACCAAAACCTAAATTAATTATTGGGGTTCCTGTGGGATTTGTGAATGTAGTACAATCCAAGGAACTCATTATGAAACTTGATGTGCCATACATTGTAGCCCGGGGAAGAAAGGGTGGAAGTAATGTAGCTGCAGCAATTTGTAATGCCTTGTTATACCAAATGGACAAAAATCGATAGGAGGAAACTTATGATATTATTGTCAGTGCTACTACAAGTCCACATCATACAGTGAAATATGAAGATGCAAAACATTTGTTTCGAAAAAATAAACAATATTTGTTCTTTGATTTGGCAGTGCCAAGAGATATTTCTAGCGCATTTCACAACATAGAGCAAATTACTTTGTTTAATGTGGATCATTTGGGTGGAACAACAGGAACGAAAACTGATAATGCTGCATTGCAAAAAGTCCTTTCTATCATTGCAAAAGAGGAAGAAGAATTGGAATCTTGGGAACAGTTTTATAATTTTGTAGCTGTTGTCAAAAAATTGCACAAGTTGCGATGATCAAAGCTGGGGCACAGTTAGGGTATATTGATGAGACGGGATTATATGCGAGTCAACAATTCTAATGTATCGTGTGGGTGCAAATACTCTTATTACATAATTTGCAAAGGAAATTGCTGGCTACATAAAAGAAGAACATATAGGATAAGAGAGAATTACGTTGTATATAGTGAAAGTCTTTGCAGTGGGAAAATTGTTAAGAAAAAAGTAAGAAAATTCTTGGGATTACTTAAGATATGCATAGTATACTTACTTGTGTACGAAATGTTAAGGTCCATATTTTTTGCTTGCAAGTGAAAGAATATGTGCGTCTTACTTGGTATTTAGAATTTTATAATGGAATCAGCTGTAAATGTTAGATTGGTGGATGAAAAATGAAATTGATTAAGATTTTAGTAGTGGATGATGAGCATGAAATTGTGGATGCTATTTGTAAGTTATTGCAAACCGAAGGCTATGAAACATACAAGGCATATGATGGTTTGGAAGCTTTGGAGGTGTTGAATCAGGAAGAAATACATTTGATTATTATGGACATTATGATGCCAAGGCAAGATGGACTTAGTACCATGATGCAGGTTCGAATGCATAAAAATATTCCCATTATTCTATTAACAGCAAAAACGGAAGAAAGTGATTTGGTTTTAGGTTTATCCATGGGAGCTGATGATTATATTGCAAAACCCTATAAACCTGCAGAATTATTGGCGAGAGTCAAATCGCAGACAAGAAGGTATTTAAAACTTGGTAATTATGGGAATTTAGAACAGCAGTCGGATCAAGTGATTGTAAATGGCGGCTTAGAGCTTAATGTTTTGGAAAAACAACTCTATGTGGATGGTGAAGCAGTAAAGCTCACACCAAAGGAATATCATATTTTAGAAGTGTTAATGAAACATCCTGGAATGGTGTTTTCAGCAGAAAAAATATATGAAATTGTTTGGAATGATGCAGTATATGGTGTAGAAAATACTGTGATGGTACATATACGACGATTGCGGGAAAAAATAGAAATCAATCCAAGTGAACCAAAATATATAAAGGTGGTATGGGGCATTGGCTATAAAATGGAAAAAAATAATAAATAAAGCAAGGATTGTGAGATCATTTGTATGTTTGATTTTTTTGTGTTCTTTCGCTTATTTTCTGTCTATGGGATTTGGAAATAATCAAAAGTTTTCATTTGCTCACTATAAACAGTACACGAAAAACTATTATGAAAGCCAGATGTTTCAAGAATGGCTTTTAAAAACTATGTGTAGCATGGAGCAAACCTATACAAGAGAGCTCTTACTGGAAATGAGAGATGAAACCTATGTGCAGGACAAAAATCAAAATTATAAAATAGTATATAAAGAGAATGCTGTGCAAGTTTCAGATACAACATTTATGGAAACGTATGTACCTATGGATGTAAAAAAAGGGAAAATATGGTATTATTTAGATTTTTTGCCTTTGGGTATGCATACCAATATTGCGTCATCTGCAAGTCAGAATGTACAACTATATTTTGATGGTCATACATTTGCTGTATCTAGTCAATGGAAAGATGAAATAAAAAATGGAGTGATTATTCGTTATTCTAGTGGTGGCAATGTGGAGGTATCCAATCCCAAATATAAATATTTGAAAAAAATATTAACAAAGATGGATTGGTCTGATTTGCAAAAAATCATGGATGCACATCATTTAAATGCATCTTCTACTGTATATTTGTTTATAGGAAAAAGTTTTGATGAAGGTATCAATTATGTGTACGCAAAAAGATTTTTTACATTACTTTTTGCTTGTATACTGTGCTGTGTAAGTTTTATTACCTGGCTGGTACTGCTCATCAGAATAAAAATAATAAAAATACAAAAAATAAAAAAGGGTGCTGTAGCTGTATTTCGCAGAAGCCTGTCATTTATCAATCATAATATTACGGAACCTATTACGGGTGAACGTTGGTATGCGGAAGGATTCCAAATGATGGAACGAAAGAGAGATCTTGTCTTGTTTTTCAGCTTAAGTTTGATTTTCTTTTATGAAGTGTTATTGTTCCTTGTACTACATCGGTATCCAATTTTTTCTCCATATATAGCAGAATTTGATACCATTGGCGTGGTGGGGCTATTCTGTGCTGCAGCAATTCTGTTGGTGCATTATGTTGGAACAAGGAAAATTGCTACAAGATATGCTACTGTAGATGAACAGATCCTAAAAATTGCCAATGGAGATTATGCAAGTCTGGAAATGCAGGCGGTAGCACCCTTTAAACGTGAAGTAGAGAGTTTGACTGCCATCGGTAAAGGATATGAAAAGAGTTTGGAAGAGCGAATTCGTTCGGAGCGAACTAAGATAGAACTTGTGACAAATGTTTCTCATGATTTAAAAACCCCTTTGACATCGATTATTAGCTATATCGATTTGTTAAAAAGATTGCACAATTTACCGGAGGAAGCCAAAGACTATGTTGATATTTTAGAACGCAAAGCAGAAAGACTGCGTGGAATTGTTTCAGATGTTTTTGAAATTGCAAAAACAGCCAGTGGAGAGATTAAAATTGAAAAGCAAGTGTTAAGTCTTAATAAACTTTTAACGCAGACATTGATTTCTTTAGATGATAAAATTCATCTTTCTGGGTTTGACGTGAAAGTGAAATTGACAGAGAAGGAAATATATGTAAATACAGATGGACAGCGTATGTATCGAGTGCTCCAAAACTTGATTGAAAATGCCTTAAAATATTCGTTGCAAGGTTCCAGAATATATATCGAGGAAATCGTACAGGAAAGCATTGTAATGATCATCATTAAAAATACCGCTAATTATGAGATGAAATTTACAGCTGAGGATGTGGTAGAACGTTTCTTCTGTGGGGATAAATCAAGAAACACAGAAGGCAGTGGTCTAGGTTTATCCATTGCACAGGGATTTACAATTGCTTGTGGTGGAACATTCAATCTGGAAGTAGATGGAGACCAGTTTAAAGTGATTTTGACATTTCAAATTTGTAGTAAAAGGACATGACTGATTTACAGTGATTACAATATATGAAAGTGAATTGCTTCGTAGCTTTCGCAATTCCAGACCTGTATTCGTGTTCCGGCTTGTCAGCCTACACACCATACAGGTCAGGTTTTCGCGTATACAAAAAGAATTGCATGCAGGCATGCATTTGGTTGACTACGAAAACACTTTCAAAGTATGATGGAGGAAAAAGATGTTAAATATATTTAAGAACAAACAGATGGTATATGTAGCAGCAGGTGTATCACTTTTGCTGCAGATTCTTTCGTTTCTGACAACATATCAGGGTTCTGTGTATTATTTTAAAGGTATTTTTGTTTTGGCGCCCCTTTTGTTTGCAGTGGCAGTCCAAATGGTTGTGTATTTTCAGGAAAATGCTTTACGAAACAAACGAAATATAGCAAAGATACTTGCGCTTGTATTAGCAATGTCTTGTTCTAGTTATTTTTCTTATATTGGCATTTACAATAATGTAAATTCGCCCTTAACCTATTATCAAGAAACTTACAATGCATATAAAAATGAATTGGAAAGTAAGTATAAAAATCTAATGAATGAAGCGGACAAGAAGGCCCAGCAGGAATTAAATATAGCTGTAAATGATTTGACAACAACAGTGGTTGGATGGAATACACAAAAGCAGGAATTGAAAGCGATACTTGCAGAGTTAGAGGGGGTACAAAATACCAATAGTAGTGCTATGTCAGCGCCACAAAGGTACAATTTTTCAAGTTATGAGGAATATGCAAAAGCCTATGAAGCCTATGTAAAATCCAATACCAAGAGCAATGCAACTGTATCCAACAGTAATACAAAGACAATATTGAAAAAACATGGCTACGCCACACGAACAGAAGTGGTAGAGGCGCAGGCAAAATTAAAAGGAAAAAAGAAAAATATGACAGAAGCCATTGCTACATTATGTACCAGTGTTGGTGTGAGTTCTACTGGAGAGTTATCTGTTGATTTAGAAGCAATCAGAGAAAAAATCGCAAATGATATTTCTGAAAGTAAAAATGTACAAAAGACATCTCAATGTATATATAAATTGATTGTATTGCACAATCAATATAACACGCAAAATACCTTGGACGCAGATTTGTTAACCCAGTGTATCTCCTTGCATGAAACAAAGGTAGATGAGATTATGCAGGAATATTCAAAAATATCAGATCAGGATTCATCCAAGTGTAAAAGTAGTTTACAGTGGGAAATATGTAAAGGTATTGCTGAGATTAACCATGTGTATGATTTGATAGGAAGTAAGAAAAAAATAGATGCAAAGCAGTATGAGTTAGAAGATATTTATGTGCTTCCAATTCTTAGACTGCTGCAATCTGATACAAGAAAAATGGCATCTTTATGTTTAACAATCGCACTTCTTACAGATGTGTTATCCTTGATATTTGCCTTGATGTATGTACCAGATAAGGAACACATTAAGATGAAAACACTTGACGATATGTTAGATCGAGAAAACCCTGTGTTTGAAAAAAATATTGCTTCTGCATTAGGAATGAGCATGTGGGGAGAGCAAAAAGACCATCTCGTAGGAACGGAATTAGGTGAAGAGGAATTAAAACGCCTTGCAGAATTTATAGATTGCTTTGAAATTTCTCCAAATACATTAAAAACAGGTTTTTCTTTGCAGACAGATGTAAAGAATGTAGAGCAGTATCAGGTCTTAGTTGCATTACTTTGCCAGTTAAAACTTGCAAAATATGTTCCACAGGCAGAATTTGAAGAAAAATACAAGAAAGAAGCAACATCAGATGTATTGCTTTTGAAATCCAATTTTGTATTTTGGTGTAATAGTTTATGGGAAGCAGATTTCGTGATGGAAGGATAGAAAAGATTGCTGGCCAAGTCTCGTGGAAGGAGGCTGGTATGGAAATGGATTTGACATAAGTTTATTTTTCATGTATTATGAATATAGATATTTGGTGTATCGTGTTATAAGATAATAGTCAAGCAAGGATGTTGATTCTGGCTTGACTATTCCTTTTATATGGGAAGATAGGTAGAACGAAAAAAAGGGAAAAGTAGAAAACATTTTTTACACTATCAAAAAAGTGCTAGCCACTACGCTTGACGAGTGCTAAAAATAGTGCTATAACTGAAGTTGTAACATATCTGATTTTTGTACTACTTTATTTATCATACTGTTGCGTTATCATTTATGGTATATGGTAAGGCGTGATATTTGTCGCTTGGATACAGTATGCTTCATAGGGTAAATGGTATTGTAGGAATATACATAGATTTTAACGTATGTAAGAAAGGGGGTATCATGTATATGACCACAAAAATTATTTATAATTTATTATTATTACCTGGTGTAAAATATTATTTTAAAAAAGAATTATTTTATGGAAATGATCCGGAAATAGAAACAGATGAAGAATTATTGTTTTTATTACAAAAAGAAGAAAAGAGAAAAGAAGACTTACATGCAGAAGATTTTTATCCAATTGGTTTGGTTGGAAAATTTTCAGGTGAAACAGAAGATGGAAATGTGGAAATTAAAATTTTACAACGTGTAAAAATAGAAAATTTATATCATGAAGACAATGGATGGAATGCAGAATGGACAGCTTGTATGGAAAAGAATGATTTTTCAAAAGATAAGAGGTTGATTCTATACAAGGAAGTACAAGATAAATTTTTAATTTTTATGAGAAATTTTCAATGGGATTTTAGAACTGCATCTTATTTAATGGGCATCAATAATTTGCCGGAATTTATTTGTGCCATTGTACCATATTTGAATTTGAGTTGGAAAGATAAATATGCAGTAATCCAAGAAGATTCTTTGAAGGCACGTTACCTTAGAATGAAGGATATTATATTTGAGGTAATTGCATTATATGAAGTAGGAGAGGAAGCAGAAAATAAACAAAAGGTTACAGAGGAAACAGCCTACAAAGAAATTGCCTTAAAGAAACAAATTGAATTTTTACAAGATCAATTAGATGAAATGCATCCAGAGAACATTACGGATGTTAGAAGATTTGAAAAGAAAATTCAAGAATCTGGTATGCAGGATGAAGCAAGACAGGAAGTGGAAAAGGTGCTTCATCGTATGAAACAGGAAGGAAAAGATGGACATGAATATGGTATGTTGTATGAGTATTTAGATTTTGTCACATCACTTTCTTGGGAAAAAGCACCTTATCAAAATATTGATTTATCCTACGCAGAAAAAGTATTAAATGAAAATCATTATGGTTTACAGAAGGTTAAAAAACGCATCATTGAACAATTAGCAGTAATGGCACTAAAGAAACAACAATCTGGATCGATTTTATTGTTTGTTGGTCCGCCTGGAACAGGTAAAACAAGTATTGGTCAAAGTATTGCAAAAGCATTAGGACGTGAATATGTAAGGATTAGTTTGGGTGGAGTAAGAGACGAAGCTGAAATTCGTGGACATAGACGAACCTATGTAGGTGCTATGCCAGGAAGAATGATGGAAGCAATCAAAAGAAGTGGTACAAACAATCCGGTTATTGTGTTAGATGAGGTGGATAAACTGGTAAAAGAATATGGAGGCGATCCAGCCAGTGCATTATTGGAGGTTTTAGATCCTGAACAAAATGCTTCTTTTACAGACCATTACCTCAATATTCCCTATGATCTATCTAATGTATTGTTTGTTTGTACAGCCAATAATATGGATACCATACCGGAACCATTACTGAATCGAATGGAAGTGATACCTTTTTCTGGATATACCCCTATCGAAAAAATGCAAATTGCGAGAAAGCATTTATTGCCTAAAGCCATGAAACGTATGGGGATTGCTTCTAGTAAACTAAAAGTTACAGATGAAGCGCTACAACAGTTGATAGCCGGATATACTGCAGAATCAGGTGTTCGTAGCTTGAAAAGACAATTAGAAAGTCTGTGTCGTCATGTAGCTGTAAAACTTGTCAAAGGAGAGCAGAAAAGTTTTACTGTGAATGAGAAAAAATTACAGGAATATATGGATAAAAAACCTACCTTGCATGAGAAAATTGGTAAAGATACAAAGCCTGGAATTGTAACAGGATTGGCCTGGACGCAGGCAGGGGGAGAAATTTTATTTATAGAAACTGCATTAACCAAAGGTAGTGGAAAAGTACAAATTACAGGACAATTGGGTGAGGTTATGCAAGAATCAGCAAAGATTGCCATTAGTTTGGTAAAATTACTACATCCGGAATTTGTAGATATGTTAAAAGACCATGATTTGCATATCCATGTACCAGAGGGTGCGGTTCCTAAGGATGGTCCATCCGCTGGTATTACCTTGGTAACAGCATTGACGTCTTTGATTACGGATCGGGCAGTAGATCCAACAATTGGAATGACAGGTGAGGTTTCTTTGCGTGGCTATGTGATGCCAATTGGAGGATTACCTGAAAAACTTATGGCTGCACAGCGCGCTGGTGTGAAACAGGTTTTTATTCCGAAGGAAAATGAAAAGGATTTGGAAGATGTTGCGGATGAAATCAAGGAACAATTAAAAATCAAAACGGTTGAAAAAATAGAAGAGGTTATTCAGCAAATTTTCTAAGTATATTTTAGGTTAGGGATCAATTCACTTTCCTATATTTATTGTGGTGTTTGCAGATTGACATGTGGTTTTACGTAAAAGATGTGCAAACGAAAAGAGGAGCTATCACCATAACGATATGATAAATCGTTATGGTGATGCTCCTTTTTCTAATTAAAACAAGTAAACTTGTTATTATTTATTAGCAATTGCTGCCTTTAATTGTTCTGTTAACAATGGAACAATCTTATTCAAATCACCAACAAGACCATAATCTGCTACATCGAAAATTGGAGCATTTTCATCTTTGTTGATTGCAACGATAAGATCTGAGTCTTCCATACCTGCTGTATGTTGGATTGCACCAGAAATACCGATTGCAAAGTAGATTTGAGGACGAACAGTTTTACCAGTTTGTCCAACTTGCAATTCATTTGGTTGCCATCCTTCGTCAACAACAGCACGAGAACAACTGATTGTACCACCAAGTACATCAGCAAGATCCTTTAATAACTTGAAGTTTTCTGCACTACCAACACCACGTCCACCAGATACTAAAATCTTAGCTTCAGAAATGTCTACAACATCTTTTACTTCTTTTACGATATTAAGGATTTCAACATATTTGTTATCAGGAGTAAATCCTGGGTTGAATTCAATTACTTCAGCCTTTGCGCCCTTAACAGGTGCAATCTTTTGCATAACACCAGCACGTACAGTAGCCATTTGAGGACGGTTATATGGACATGCAATAGTAGCAATTGTATTTCCACCAAATGCAGGACGAGTCATTAATAATTGATTTGGAATTGCAGGTTGGTTTCCAGGTGGATTGTAGTCACCAATTTCAAGTACAGTACAGTCTGCTGTAAGACCTGTAGCAACACGAGCTGAAACACGAGGTCCCAAATCTCTACCGATTGCAGTAGCACCAACTAATACAATTTCAGGTTTATATTCATTAATAACTGAAGATAATGCATGTGCGTAAGGCTCTGTTCTGTATTCCTTTAATTCTGGATCGTCAACAACGATAACCTTATCTGCACCATATTCAGCTAATTGATCAACTAATCCCTTTACACCTGAACCAACTAAAACAGCAGTTACATCTGTATTTAAATCACTTGCTAAGTCCTTTGCTTTTCCAAGTAACTCGAATGCGATGGAACTAATTTGGTTGTCAACTTGCTGTGCAAAGACATATACACCTTTATATTCTTCTAAATTCATTCTTGTCACCACTCTTCCTTATAGATTAGATTACATGTTTTTCTTCGAATTTACCGATTAAGTATTTAACTGCTTCTTCTGGATCAAGAGTAACCTTTTCACCAGCACCTTTTCTTACTTTATCAGAAGCTTTTGCGATCTTTGTTGGAGATCCTTTTAATCCTAAGTTTGCATCATCTACATCTTTAAGATCAGCTCTTCCCCATACAGTAATTTCTTTATCATAAGCATCGAAAATGCCACCTGGTGTCATGTAACGAGCTTCATTTAATTCAGAAAGTGCTGTAACTAAACATGGCATTTTAGCTTTTAATTCATGGTATCTATCTTCATATTGACGTTGAACGATAACATATTCACCATCAATTTTAATATCTTGTGCGTATGAAATTACAGGAATGTCAAGATGCTCAGAAATTTGAGGTCCAACTTGCGCTGTATCTCCATCGATAGCCTGACGACCAGTAATGATTAAATCATAGTCGATATTTCTAAGTGCACCTGCAATAGTAGTAGAAGTAGCCCAAGTATCAGCTCCTCCTAATACACGGTCTGTTACAAGGATACCCTTATCAGCACCCATTGCCATTGCTTCACGTAAAACTTCCTCAGCTTTTGGAAGTCCCATTGTTAATACAGTAACTTCAGCACCATATTGATCTTTTAATCTAAGTGCTGCTTCTAAACCAGCTTTATCATCTGGGTTCATGATAGTAAGCATAGCGCCTCTGTCTAATGTACCATCTGGATTAAATTTAACGCCGCCTTTGGTATCTGGAACCTGTTTAATACATACAACGATTTTCACGGTCATTCACTCCTTATTTTTTATAGTACAGGAATTTATCCTGTTGTAATAGTCTGTATATGCAGAATTATTTCAAAATGTTTGCAGCGATTACCATACGTTGAACTTCACTTGTTCCTTCGTAGATTTCAGTAATCTTAGCATCACGCATCATACGTTCTACATCATATTCTCTGATGTATCCGTATCCACCAAATAATTGTACTGCCTTAGTAGTAACTTCCATAGCAACTTCTGCAGCCATTAATTTAGCCATAGCAGCTTCTACAGAGTAAGAGGTTCTATGATCCTGCATATATTGAGCTTTTTTCATAGCAGCCTTGTATACTAATAATTTTGCAGCTTCTACCTTAGTAGCCATATCTGCTAATTGGAATTGTGTATTTTGTTGTTGTGCGATAGAACGTCCAAATTGTTTTCTTTCTTTTGTGTATTCAATTGTACGCTCAAGAGCACCCTCAGCAAGACCAAGTGCTTGTGCAGCAATTCCGATACGTCCACCATCTAATGTGTGCATTGCGATAGGGAAACCTTTACCACGTTGTCCTAAAAGGTTAGCAGCTGGGATTCTACAATCTTGGAAAATTAATTCATAAGTAGCTGATCCACGGATACCCATTTTCTTTTCTTTTGTACCGAATGTGAAGCCTGGAGTTCCTTTTTCAACAATAAATGCTGAGAATTTCTTTTGCTTTCTTCCACGTTTATCTTCAATGATATCAGTGTAAGCAATTACGATATAGATATCAGCTTCTTTACCGTTTGTGATGAAACATTTAGATCCGTTAAGAACCCATTCATCACCATCAAGAACAGCCTTTGTCTGTACACCTTGTGCATCAGTACCAGCACCTGGCTCAGTTAAACCGAAAGCACCAAGTTTTGTACCATTAGCCAATGGAACTAAGAACTTTTCTTTTTGTTCTGGAGTACCATATGTTTGGATTGGATCTGCACATAATGATGTATGAGCAGAAACAATAACACCTGTAGTACCACAAACTTTAGAAAGTTCTTCTACACACATTGTGTATGTTAAAGGATCGCAGCCTTGTCCGCCATATTCCTTTTCAACAGGAATACCCATGAAACCATATTTTTGCATTTTTTTTACGATTTCAGTAGGGAAATGTTCTGTTTCGTCAGTTTCCTGAGCGAAAGGTTTTACTTCTGTTTCAGCAAATTCTTTAAAAAGAGTTCTTGCCATTTCGTGTTTTTTACTTAAAGAAAAATCCATCTCAATTCCTCCGTCTTTATTTGAACTATCTAGTCCAGTATTTTTTATAACAACGGGATATTCATAAAACACCCATTATTTACCTTAAATTATGATGCTTGTGAAACAAGCATATATACTTTATATAAGAATATTGAATTTACTCATGCTACATAAATCAAAAAGGATGAAATGTAGTGGAAGAGTAGTGGCAATTACTTGCTGTAATCGTAGAATCCAATACCTGTCTTTTTACCTAACTTACCAGCACGAACCATTTTCTTAAGAAGTGGAGCTGGACGATACTTAGGATCTCCTGTTTCTGCTTGTAATACTTCCATAATAGCAAGAACAATGTCAAGACCAACCAAGTCACCTAAAGCCAAAGGTCCCATTGGATGAGAAGCACCAAGTTTCATTGCTGTGTCGATATCTTCTACACTTGCAACACCTTCAGCATAAATACCGATTGCTTCATTAATCATTGGAATTAAAATCTTATTAACTACAAATCCAGGAGCTTCATTTACTTCAACTGGTGTTTTACCAATTTCAGTAGCGATTGTCTTGATTTTTTGAACCAAATCAGCAGGTGTATTTTCACCAGCGATTACTTCAACTAACTTCATTCTGTCAGCTGGATTGAAGAAATGCATACCAATCAAAGGTCTGTCTAATCCTTGTCCCATTTCTGTGATAGAAAGAGAAGAAGTATTTGAAGCGAAGATACAATCTTTTTTACAGATTTTCATTAATTCAGTAAATGTATCTTTCTTAATTGACATCTTTTCTGGACATACTTCGATTACTAAATCACATTCTGTACAGATATCTTTTAATCCTGTAGCGATTTTTCCAGCAATTTCATCAGCCTTAGCTTGAGAAATTTTTTCTTTACCAACTAAGAAATTTAAGTTCTTTAAAATCTTAGCCTTTCCGCCTTCTGCAAACTCTTCTTTGATATCACAAAGACATACTTCATATCCGTCTGTCATTGCGAAAGCTTGTGCAATACCTGCGCCCATTGTTCCGGCACCAATAACTCCAACTTTCATGTTAAGTCCTCCTTAAAAATATATATAATTCTCACACATACCGAGTAGAAACGTAGTAGTACGTTATACGGTACATTGTAGAAATCAATGTTATAAAAAATTATTTATTTTGGAAAGGAACTACTTTTAGTTTCTTTTCTTTATCTTTTTCTAAGAAATTGCCCATACCAGCTTTTTGATCTTCTGTTTCAAAGCAATCACCGAATAATTTCTCTTCAATCACAATTGCTTGATCCATATCGACTTGTAATCCATCGTTGATTGCTTTCTTACAATTACGTACAGCGATTGGTGCATTTTTAGCGATAGTTACAGCCATTTTCTTAGCTTGTGCCATTAATTCTTCTTGTGTATATACAGCATTAACTAATCCGATACGTAATGCTTCATCAGCTTTGATATTTCTTGCAGTATAAATAAGTTGTTTTGCCATACCTACACCAATTGCACGTGCAAGTCTTTGTGTACCACCGAAACCTGGTGTAATACCCAAACCAACTTCTGGCTGACCAAACATAGCATTATCAGAACAAATACGAATATCACAACTAAGTGAAATTTCACATCCACCACCAAGAGCAAAACCATTTACAGCTGCAATTACAGGAATTGGGAATGTTTCTAATTTTCTAAATACATCATTTCCCTTCTTACCAAAGGCTTCTCCTTCAGCTTTGGTCAATGTACTCATTTCTCCAATATCTGCACCAGCAACAAAAGATTTTTCTCCAGCACCGGTTAAGATTAAACATCTAGTTGTATTTAAATCTACTTGATCTAAAGTTGCATTTAATTCATCTAATACAGAACTATTTAATGCATTTAATGCTTTCGGACGATTGATTGTTATAATTCCAACAAATTCTTCTTGTTCATATGTGATAAATTCCATAATTCCAAATCCTTTCTGAATGAATAGTGAGAATAGTTATTTTTCTTATATAAAAAGTGCAATCTCAAATCAACTTTTTTCAATCCACTTCTTAGTATACAAAAAATAGCTATACAAGGCACTCCCCATGTCATGAGGCATGGGGAATTCCGTTGTAAAATATGATAGAATTAGTCTCTCTTTACGATTGTAGAGCAACCCATTCCTCCACCAATACATAAAGTTGCTAAACCTGTTTTAGCATCTTTTGCTTCCATTTCATGAAGAAGAGTAACTAAGATACGGCATCCTGATGCTCCAACTGGATGTCCCAAAGCAATAGCACCACCGTTAGGATTTAATTGCTTTTCAGTATCGATACCCAAATCTCTACCAACTGCGATAGATTGAGCAGCAAATGCTTCATTTGCTTCAATGATATCGAAATCTTCAATCTTCATACCAGTCTTATCAAGTACCTTCTTTGTAGAGTACACAGGACCGATACCCATAACTTCTGGTCTACAACCAGCAAGTGCACCTGATACCCATGTAGCCATAGGTTTTACACCTAATTCTTTTGCTTTTTCTTCGCTCATAACGATAACAGCAGCAGCACCATCATTGATACCTGAAGCGTTACCAGCAGTAACGAAACCATTTGGATTAATTGCACGAAGTTTTGCTAATCCTTCAATGGTAGATCCTGGACGAGGACCTTCATCTACCTTGAATTCAATTGTTTCTTTTTTCTTTTTCACAGTTACAGGAACGATTTCTTTGTCGAATGCACCGTTCTTTTGTGCAGCTTCTGCTTTTTGTTGGCTCTTTAATGCAAATGCATCTAATTCTTCTCTTGTGATTCCCCACTCTTCGCAGATATTATCAGCAGTTTTAATCATATGATAATCATTGAAAGCATCCCATAAAGCATCGTTAATCATTGTATCCTTCATAGTTGCATTTCCCATTCTGTAACCAAAACGTGCTTTATCTAAAGCATATGGAGCCATTGACATGTTTTCCATACCACCTGCAACAACAATATCAGCTTCTCCTGACATTACCATATGTGCTGCTTGGTTAACACAGTTCAAACCTGAACCACAAACTACGTTCATTGTAACTGCAGGTACTTCAATAGGTAAACCAGCTTTGATAGTTGCTTGACGAGCAACGTTTTGACCTTGTCCAGCTTGGATTACACATCCCATATATACTTGGTCAACTTGATCACCTGAAATACCAGCTCTATTAAGAGCTTCTTTGATTACGATAGCACCTAAATCAGCGGCTGGAGTAGTGCTTAATGAACCACCCATTGTACCGATTGCTGTACGACATGCACCTGCTAAAACTACTTTTCTAGACATAATAACAATTCCTCCATTCATATATTTACCATTTGTTGAAACTAAGAGTATTCAAAGTATTATTGAAATGTGATGATAAATCATTGCTGCAATTTGTAGCAAACTTTCTGACGGCAAATGGCAGAACATAAATATTTTATCATTTGTATTTCATTTTAAACACTCAAACATCGTGAAAAATTTAACATAATGGTTATAACGCCATCAAGACGATACATGTTGTTTCAATTCTATCACAAACGATTTAATATTGCAATAGATTCTTTTTTTTGACGAATATTTGCAGTTCGGGTAGATTTGTATACTTTGCAGTGTAGGGGCGTATGGATAATAGGATATGATTTTACGTAAATTTTTATCCATACAAAAATAATAAAATGAAAGGCATCATTTTGTGTTATAATAGTATTACTGTTGGCTGTATGGCTGGTAATGGTTTTAACATGCTTTTCAATAGCATTTTAGTGGTTGGCATTTAGAAATGAAAAAATAGCATAGGATTTAAATAGATACAAAATGATTTATAAGGGTAAATTCATGATATCAAATAATAATTTAGTTAGACCTTTCAGAAAAGAATAATGAAGAAGGAAGGTGCATTATGAAAAAAGATAAACAGCTGATTACATATATAAGAGAGGGAAAGGAATTTTCTGTAAAGCAGAAAATCATTTTAGTTTTATATTTAAGTGTGCCCACCATTCTGGCACAGATTTCTTCCATAATTATGCAATATATTGATGCTGCAATGGTAGGACATTTAGGTACATTGGAATCTTCCGCAATTAGTCTTATGGCAACGACGACTTGGTTGTTTGGTAGTCTTTGTACGGTAGCTGTAGCCGGTTTTTCTATTCAGCTGGCACAATATATTGGTGCTAACAATAGTAGAAAAGCAAGGGAAATTTTGTGGCAATCCTATTTTGTTTGTTTAACAATTGCCACATGTTTTGCCTTACTTGCACTTTTGCTTTGTCCATTTCTTCCAAGTTGGCTTGGTGGTGGCGTGCAAACTTGTAAATTTGCGAAAAGTTATTTTTTCGTGTACGCTTGTTCTCTTCCTGTGGTTTCATTAAATAGTTTAACGAGTTCTATGCTACAGTGTAGCGGAAATATGCTGGTTCCAGGCTTGTTGGAATGTGTGATGTGTTTTCTGGATGTAATCCTAAATCTGTTACTAATTTTTTCGAGTACTTACTACAGGATAGGAAATGTGAAAATTTATGTGCCGGGAGCAAATCTGGGGGTTATAGGAGCATCTTTGGGAACTGCTTTGTCAGAAGTGATTATTGTAGGTGTGATGTTGTATATTTTAGCAATGAGAACACCAATTCTTCGTTTGAAAAAAAACGATCATTATCGAATGAAAAGAGAAGATTTAGTGCGTGTAGCTAAAATCTCCCTGCCCCTTGCTTTTGAGCGTTTTATCGTTTGTGCAGCACAAATTGCCACTACAGTGATTGTGGCACCCCTTGGAAATGTAGCACTTGTTGCCAATTCTTTTGCTGTTACGGCAGAAAGTTTTTGCTATATGCCGGGATATGGTATTGGTTCTGCTGCCACAACTCTTGTGGGACAGAGTGTAGGCGCAAAAAGAGAAAAACTTGCTGTGTCTTTTGGAAAAATCACCATTGGTCTTGGAATGGGGGTTATGTTTTTTTTAGGTGTATTGATGTACATATTTGCACCGGAAATGATGGGAATTTTGTCCCCTGATCCAAAAGTGCAGGAGATGGGGGTAGTTATTCTTCGTATCGAGGCATTTGCAGAACCGTTGTACGGAGCCAGTATTGTAGTAGCTGGTGTCCTTCGGGGAGCCGGAGATACGTTGATACCTAGCATGCTGAGTTTGGTGAGTCTGTGGTTGGTTAGGCTTCCACTTTCTTATACTTTAGCAAAAAGATATGGTCTGATGGGCGTCTGGATTGCCATGTGCGTGGAACTATGTTTCCGAGGGGGAATCTTCCTGGTACGATTTGCAAGAAAAAAATGGCTAAAATAATTGCTGTTGATGACGAAGCTGCTATTTTGCAGATTATCAAAAAAGTTTAGAAAAGGATGGTCATGTTGTGACCATGTATACAGATACAACGTCAATCAAAACGGAGCAGTTGTGTAGCAAAGCAACATAAGGGGGCTTTGGTTTGGGGGTGTTCTGAAAAATTAAAGGGTGCAAAGACAGTTTTTTCTTTGCAAATTATACAGTGAAGAACTTGCAGTATTAAAATTTAATTGGTACAATTAACATAAGTATATTAGGTTTGGTGTTTTCTGGAATATTTGTAATCGCAAGATTGGAATTGGGATGGAATGAATTGCGCATACTTTTTGTGTAGAAAATGCCATATTTTCATAAAAGATAAAAGAAATGAATGGAGTAGGATATGGGACAATTACATGATATTGCAGAAGAAATAGAAGAACGGGTGATTTTACTTTCTGTAGAAGAAAATCCACATGATGATACGGAAGCCTGTTTGGAGGAGTTAGAAGAGCTTGCAAAAACAGCAGGTGCCATTGTTGTAGGAAAAATGATTCAAAAACGAGAAAAAATTCATCCGGGTACGTATATTGGAAAAGGTAAAATTGAGGAATTGCGCATCCTGGTGGATTCGTTAGAGGCAAGTAGTGTGGTATGTGATGACGAATTATCACCAGCGCAATTAAAAAATTTAGAAGAATTGTTACAAATCAAGGTGATTGACCGTACGATTATGATTTTGGATATTTTTGCGAAACATGCTACCACCAGAGAGGGAAACATTCAGGTGGAACTAGCACAGTTAAAATATCGTGCTACGAGACTGGTTGGCTTACGCAGTTCCCTTTCCAGACTTGGTGGCGGAATTGGTACGAGAGGTCCTGGAGAAAAAAAATTAGAGATGGATCGTCGACTGATTAGAGAACGTATTTCTATTTTGAAAAAAGAATTAGATGGAATACAGAAGGCAAGAGAAGTAGCAAGAAAGCAACGTAGTAAAAATCCTATTCCGGTTGTGAGTATAGTAGGATATACCAATGCTGGTAAATCAACACTTTTGAATACATTGACCAATGCCAATGTATTAGAGGAAGATAAGCTATTTGCTACATTGGACCCTACGACGAGAAAATTAAAGCTAGAAAGTGGACAACAATTATTGCTTACAGATACAGTAGGGTTTATTAGAAAACTGCCACATCACTTGATAGAGGCCTTTCGAAGTACCTTGGAAGAAGCAAAATATGCAGATTTGATTTTGCATGTGGTGGATAGTACCAGCCAAAACGCAGATGCACATATGCATACGGTTTATGAAACTTTGGATATGTTAGGCGCTGGGGATAAACCTGTTATCACATTGTTCAATAAAGTAGATAAGCTAGAAGAACCTATTATTATAAAGGATATGAAAGCAGATGTGACATTGCGCATATCTGCAAAAAAACAAATGGGATTAACAGAAACATTACAACAGATAGAAGAAATGTTAAAAAAACAAAAAGTATATCTGGAACAGGTATTCTCTTATGCAGATGCAGGCAAAATACAGGCAATACGAAAGTATGGACAGCTGTTGGAAGAAACGTATCGAGAAGATGGCATTTTTGTAAGAGGATATTTACCGAATGAAATTTATCAACGATTACACTAATGTGATGCGAGGGGATTGGTATGGAACATTTTCAATTCAGAAAGAAAAACGTAACAAATAACGATGGCAATGTAGAAATCTCAAATTCTGATTGGAAAACGGCTTTAGAAAGTTTAAATGAAGTATGCTACTTTGAATATAATCGTGTGACAGATACCTTTTGGTTGTCAAGGGATTATAACTTTACAAAAGAAAATGGGACAAAAATTACTGATTTTTCAAAAAAAGTAGAACGGTTTGGCTGTATTGCTTCGCAACAGGTTGATGAGATTGTGTCATTTTTGACAGATGGAAATCGGGAAAAAATAGAATTTAAATATAAAAAAATAGACGGCACATATATTTGGTGTATGGCGAAAGTCTCTTTTATTAAAAATCAAAATGAGAAAATCGTGGCAATGGTTGGTAGAATACATGATATTGACCAAGAAAAACAATTACAAGAAATGTTGGTAGAACAGGCACTTTTAGATCCGCTAACAAAATTATACAGCAAAGAACGTGCACAAAACCTGATAGAACATTTTTTGCGTGCAGATGGAAGCTTTGGCAAGCATACACTCATGATTATCAATGTGGTTGGGATGAAAAAATTGAATCAAACATATGGTGAAGCATTTGGAGACCAGGTTTTGAAAAATTTGGCTGAACAGCTTCGAAATTCTTTTCGAAAAAAAGATATTATTGCCAGAATTGGTGGAGATGATTTTCAAGTCTTTATGAAAGATACAACAGAAGATGCAATATTAGAGCAAAAAATAGAAAGTATTTTACATACGGTTCATAAAGTATACGAAAATGAAACAGTGGATGTATACTGCACCATCGGAATATCTAAATTTCCTGAACATGGAAGGGTGTATTCTAAACTATTACAGAAGGCAGATTACGCCTTGTATAGAGGAGCAAAATATGAAACGAACTATTATGCCATTTATCAAACAAGCTTTGATCATGACAGTATTATGAACAACAACCTTTTTCTACATAATTATAGCTTCGAACCGGTCAAGACAAAGACCTTGAATGTTTTTAGTAATGGATTGCTTAGTTATGCCTTTGACCAATTCTTGCAAAGTAGCAACATAACAGTAGCGTTAAAAAAGGTTTTAAAAAAGGTGGGTTGCTTTTACAAATGTGATTCAATCTCTATTTGGGAAATAGATGATGAGAATTTTTTACATTTGACACAATTATGGAGCGATTCCGAACATTTAAGTAATCATTATAATCAAATTGAATTTTTCAACATGGATTCTTTTCCTATTTTTCATAGATATTTTGATGATCGGGGCGTCCGTGCGATTGATAACACACAAATTACAGAGCAAAATCCTGAATTGCGTGATTTCATAAATTTTTTTCACGCCACTGCTTTGTTACAATGTGCGTTTTATGAAAAAAAGAAATGCAGAGGCTTGGTTTCTATCGCATATAACTATCATACGCATAATTGGACAAAAGATGAGATAGATACGGTTATTCTAATTTCCAAAATTTGTTCTGTCTTTTTATTACGTTTTAAGCAAGCAGAACAAGCAAAAAACAAATTAGAAAACATGAAAAAATTTGATCAATTAACGCAACTTCCTAGGTTAAAACATTTTCGTGAAAATGTAGAGTTGCAATTGCGGAATAATAGCCACAGTACCTATGCAATTTTAAATGTAGACATCCATAAATTTAAATATATCAATGATACACTGGGATATGAAGTGGGGGATGAAATTTTAAAAGAAATTTCAAAATGTATCAGTACAGGTGCTTATGATATTGTTATGTCAGCTCGTGATTGTGCAGACAAATTTGTGGTACTCATGAATTATGTCAATGATAAACAAATCGAAAAAAATATTTTGGATTTGAATCGAATATTTAAAAGTAGAATGCAGTCATTTAGCATAGGAAATAGTGTTTATATTGTTGCGGGTGTGGCAAAATTGAAATCTGGAATGGATTTCGTTTCTGTTTTGGACAATGCAAATATTGCAAGAAAAAAAGCAAAAAAAATAGCAGGAAGCCACTGTTGTTTCTATGATGAAAAATTGGAAGCAGAAAGTCAATTGGAGTTAGAAATTAGCAATTCCATGCAACGTGCTTATGAACATAAAGAATTTCAGATGTATCTACAACCAAAGATTAATTTGCAAACAGGAAAAATCGTTGGCGCGGAGGCCCTTACTAGATGGATCAAAAAAGATGGCAGTGTTTATGTGCCGGATCAATTTATTCCTTTGTTTGAAAAAAATGGTTTTATTGTACAGTTGGATTTTTATATTTATAATTGTGCCTGTAAATTATTGCAGGATTGGATTACATTGGATATTACACCGGTTACCATTTCCCTCAATGTATCTCGGGTGCATTTGCAAACAGATGATTTTGTAAAAAAAATCAATCACATGGTAGATCGACACCAAATTCCACATCAATATTTGGAATTTGAATTAACAGAAAGTATTTTTCTAGATCAAACAGAAATTGCTTTACAAACTATGCATGGATTGCGGGAAAGTGGTTATTCTGTGGCAATAGATGATTTTGGAGCTGGTTTTTCTTCTTTGAATTTGCTTAAGGATATGACAACCGATGTGCTAAAATTAGATAAAGATTTTTTTAGAAAAGGCAATATGCAAAAAGAAGAAAAAATAATTGTTTCAAGCATTACCAATATGGCCAAACAATTGGAAATGAAGGTTTTATCTGAAGGTGTAGAAACAGAAGCACAATCGAATTTTTTAAGAGAAATTTCTTGTGATATGGCACAGGGATATTTGTTCGCAAAACCAATGCCAAAGGAAGAATTTACGAAGTTATTAAAAAAAGAAATGGCATAAAAAATCCGATTAAGACTTGACTTATATACAAAATTGCATACAATAATAAGAGGGTTTTCAGAACGAAAAAACGATAAAATGTGTACTTGCATGGTTAATATATTGTGCATAATATACAATTAAAATGAAACGGAGGAGAAGACGTGAGTAAAAAAATTATCAGTGGTGAAAAAAACACTACAACAGTAGAAAAAACACCAAAACATGAACCAAAACGTTTGAAACAATCGAAAGGGGTATCTATCAATATTAGTGCAAGAAATGTATTATTGACACTTGGTGTAATTGCTGTGATTGTTGCTTGTATTTTAGTAGGATATGACCAATTGAGACAGAAGGTTATCATTACAATCAAAGATAGTCAGAACAAGGAACAGAACTATGATATAAAAAATTTGGCATATTACATTTATCAAGGAGAAGCACAAGGACAGAGCATGGCTTCATTATATGCACAAATCTATGGTGAAGGTTATGATTATTGGAATGCAGAGATGCAGGATGATGGCACTACAGCTGCTTCTACATTAGCAGATGGTATTATTGCTGATGCTACAGAGGATTTTGTTCTTTATCAGCAAGCTACTTCAGAAGGATATACTGCAACTGATGATGATAAAAAGACAGCAAATGAGCAGACAACTTCCACAGTGAAAAATATGACTAGAAAACAGAAATTAATCAAAGGATTATCTAAAAAAGATATTTATAACGCAATATTAATCCAAACAATTGGCGAACGTTATAAGAAGGATAAAATTGCTTCATTGGGCTTAGATTATAAAAAGATTAAAAAGTCTATTAAAAAGTCAGATTACAAACAGTATGATTTCCAATACTATTTTGTATCTACCTCAACAACAAATGCAGATGGTAATACCCGGAAATTATCTGCTGATGAGAAAAAAGAATTAAAGAAAAAGATGGAAGAATTGTTGAAAACAGCAAAAACAGCAGAAGATTTTGCAACAATCTTTGGAAATGATGAAAATGGAAATGCAGTTACTAAAAATGCAGACAATATTGAATACAAAGCAGATGGACAGTTAATTGAAAAAGATGGTTTTGATCAGAAGATTGATAAAAAAATCAAGGCTATGAAGGTTGATGAAATTTCTGATGTATTAGAAGGTTCAGAAGGCTTCTATATTATTAAATTAACAGATAACACTTCAACAGATAGCTATGATTCTGCTGTAAAGGATGCGGTTTCCAAAAAAGAAGAAAGCGCATTTACTACAGAATATCAAAGTAATATTGAACCAAACTATGATGTAAATGTAATTTACAAAAACTGGAATAAAATTAAGATTGGAAGCTATTCTATTTAAGTTGTCATATGAATACGACCAGCTGTGTCAACAGTTGGGCTTTCCGAGCTAGAATAGTGCATGGGGTTGTCACAATAAAAAAGTAGATTTGCTTTATGTTATAAATGTTATAGCATAAAACCATGTTGACTTTTTTGATGAGACAACCTCTTTTTTTATTATACATATTACAATCTTTCCGCCTGCTAGAAATAGTGTTGCATATATTATTGAAGTACTTGCAGGTGAAATAATATCTAGATTGTTATTATTGATTTGACAGATGCGAATAATCAATCGCTGTTCTGGTATTTTCAAAAGAAAAAGTAAATGGTTGCTTCTGGTGTTTTATGTGTGGGTTGAATAGATTGTTTTTACTGTTGAGAAAAAAATATAAAAAAACTTTTGCTTATATAGAAAAATGTGTTACAATAGAACTGTGTTGTTTTTTGTGGCAAAAATAGATTTTTCATTCAAAAAACAATTTAGATGAGTATGTTAATAAGCCTATAGGCTACAAATAGAAAGGAGCTACATTAACATGGGTAACGTAAGAAGAGTTTATGTGGAAAAGAAAACACCATATGCCGTTGCTGCAAAGGAATTAAAAGCGGAGATTAAGAATTATCTTGATATTCACACATTGAAAGATGTGCGTGTTTTAATTCGATATGATATTGAGAATGTAAGCGAAGAAACCTATCAAAAAGCATTAGGAACTGTATTTTCAGAACCTCCTGTAGATATGGTATACGAAGAAAAAGTACAATTTGATGCAAAAGACCGTACTTTTTCTGTAGAATATTTGCCGGGCCAATTTGATCAGCGTGCAGATTCAGCAGAACAATGTGTAAAATTGCTTCATGAAAGTGAAAATCCTATTATTCGTTCTGCCACAACATATATCTTATCAGGTAAGATTTCAGATGAAGAATTTTCAAAAATTAAAGAATATTGTATCAATCCTGTAGATTCTAGAGAAACTGACGCGACAAAACCAGAGACATTAGTTACAGAATTTGAAGATCCAGCTGATGTACAAATATTTGATGGATTTAAAGATATGAGCGAAGATAAGCTGAAGGAGTTATATGATTCCTTAGGTTTAGCAATGACCTTTAAGGATTTTTTGCATATCCAAAATTATTACAAAACAGAAGAAAATAGAGATCCATCTATGACAGAAATTCGTGTGTTAGATACCTATTGGTCAGATCATTGCCGTCATACGACGTTTTCAACTGAGTTGAAAAATGTAGTGTTTGAAGATGGATTTTACCATGAGCCAATTGTGGAAACCTACGAAAGATATTTAAAAGATCGTCAAGAAATATATGGAGATCGTAAGGATAAATTTGTATGCTTGATGGATATTGCTTTGATGGGCATGAAGAAATTGAAAGCAGATGGCAAGTTGGAAGATATGGAAGTTTCTGACGAAATCAATGCATGTTCGATTGTTGTTCCAGTTGAAATTGATGGTAAAGAAGAAGAATGGTTAGTATTCTTTAAAAATGAGACCCACAACCATCCTACTGAAATTGAACCATTCGGTGGAGCTGCAACTTGTTTGGGTGGCGCAATTCGTGATCCATTGTCAGGTCGTGGATATGTATACCAGGCAATGCGTGTAACTGGTGCTGCAGATCCTACTGTTTCTTTGAAGGACACTATGAACGGAAAATTGCCACAGAGAAAAATTGTAACCGGTGCTGCAAAAGGTTATAGCTCATATGGTAACCAGATTGGACTTGCTACCGGATTGGTAAAAGAAATTTATCATCCTAATTATGTGGCAAAACGTATGGAAATTGGTGCTGTTATGGGTGCTGCTCCAAGAAGAAGTGTAATTCGTGAAAATTCAGATCCAGGAGATATTATTATTTTGCTTGGTGGTAGAACCGGACGTGATGGTTGTGGTGGAGCAACAGGTTCTTCTAAAGCACATACAGAGAGTTCTATTGATACTTGTGGAGCTGAAGTACAAAAAGGAAATGCACCTACTGAACGTAAGATTCAACGTTTGTTTAGAAGAGAAGAAGTTAGTGCATTGATTAAGAAATGTAACGACTTTGGTGCTGGTGGTGTGTCAGTTGCCATCGGTGAATTAGCAGATGGATTGACCATTGATTTAGATAAGGTGCCAAAGAAATATGCTGGTTTGGACGGAACAGAATTGGCAATTTCTGAATCTCAGGAACGTATGGCAGTTGTAGTAGATCCCAAAGATGTTGACACTATGTTAAAGTATGCAGAAGAAGAAAACTTGGAAGCAGTAGTAGTTGCAACAGTAACAGAGAATCCAAGATTGGTGATCAGCTGGAGAGGAAAAGAAATTGTAAATATCTCAAGAGCATTTTTGGATACCAATGGTGCCCATCAGGAAACAGAGGTTGTTGTTCCAATGCCTTCTAGAGAAGATAATGTATTAGAAAAATCAATTGCTATTACAGATGTAAAAGCAAAATGGTTAGATACCTTAAAAGATTTAAATGTATGTTCACAAAAGGGATTGGTAGAAATGTTTGACAGCTCTATTGGTGCTGGAACAGTTACCATGCCTTACGGTGGAAAATATCAATTGACAGAAACCCAGTCTATGATTGCTAAATTACCTGTATTAAACGGAAGCTGTGATACTGTCACTATGATGAGTTATGGATTGGATCCATATGTATCAAGTTGGAGTCCATACCATGGTTCTGTATATGCTGTAATTTCCTCAGTGGCAAAAATTGTAGCTGCAGGTGGAGATTATTCTAAGATCCGTTTCACATTCCAAGAGTACTTTGAAAGACTTGGAACAGACCCTAAACGTTGGGGAAAACCAATGGCAGCCTTGTTGGGAGCTTATGATGCACAAGTGAAACTTGGATTACCTTCTATTGGTGGTAAAGATAGTATGTCAGGAACTTTTAATGATATTGATGTTCCTCCAACTTTGTGTTCTTTTGCAGTAAATGTTGGAAAGATCCAAGATGTCGTTACACCTGAATTGAAGAAAGCTGGCAATAAATTGGTTCGCTTCTCTATCAAGCAAAATCAATATGGTTTACCAGAATATGATGATTTGATGAAATTATACGCAGGCATTACCAAATTGATTCATGATAAAGTCCTTGTATCTACTTATGCAATTGGCTTTGGTGGTATTTGTGAAGCGGTTAGTAAGATGGCATTCGGAAATAAATTAGGTGTGAAATTGGTTGACACAATTCCAACCAGTCAATATTTTAAAACTGCATATGGAGATATCATAGCAGAAGTAGCACCTGAAGATTTAGCTAAGATTAATGTTGATTATGTTGAAATCGGTGAAATTTTATCTGATGCCAAATTTGTGTGTGCAGATGCAGAAATTTCAATGGATGATGCATTGGCTGCATGGACAGGTACATTAGAAAAAGTATTCCCAACACAAACAGATGTGGAACAGACTAAAATAGAAGAGAAATTGTTTGATGCAAAGGATATTTATGTTGCAAAGAATAAGATTGCTACTCCAAAAGTATTTATTCCAGTATTTCCAGGTACAAACTGTGAATATGATATAGCAAAATCTTTTCAATTAGCTGGTGCAGAGACAAATACAGTTGTATTTAAGAATATGACAGAACAAAATATTACAGATTCTGTCAATGCATTTGTAAATGCAATCCAGGATGCGCAAATTTTAATGTTCTCTGGCGGTTTCTCAGCAGGTGACGAACCAGATGGATCAGCTAAATTTATTGCTTCTATTTTCAGAAATGAGAAGATTAAAGAAGCTGTAAATGATTTAATGTCAAAACGTGATGGATTGACTTTAGGTATTTGTAATGGTTTCCAAGCTTTGATTAAGTTAGGTTTGGTTCCATATGGCGAAATTACTCCACAAAAGGATGATTCTCCAACTTTGACAACAAATGGTATCGGTCGTCATATTTCAAAGACGGTTTATACAAAGGTTGTAAGTAATAAGTCTCCATGGTTACGCAAGGCTGAATTGGGTGGTGTATATGCTATTCCAGCATCCCATGGAGAAGGAAGATTTGTTGCCAATGAAGCTTGGTTACAGAAGTTAGTTGAAAATGGACAAGTTGCAACACAATATGTAGATGTAAATGGAAATCCTACAATGGATGTAGATTATAATCCAAACGGTTCTTATTGTGCAATAGAAGGTATTACAAGCCCAGATGGTCGTGTATTAGGAAAGATGGCACATTCAGAAAGACGTGGAGACGGTGTTGCATTGAATATTTATGGAGACCAAAACCAATTAATCTTTGAATCTGGTGTAGAATACTTCAAATAGAACAAGCGGTGTAGTTTGTAATATCTTTCTTGCAAGAAAGAAAGCATATGTCTTTGCAGGTGGCAGAGATGTAAAGTTCCTTTTCTATTCAAAATAATGAAATAGACGAACATGATTGCTTTGCAGTCATCACCTAAAAAAACAAGGGCTGTTACATGCAGAAGTGACATACATGAAATAGTATATATTTTGTGATGTCTCTTCTGGGTGAACAGCTCTTTTTTGTAACTGTTGCGGTAGGACTTATTCCTAAAATCTCCACGCAATCAATTGTCGTATGTAAATGGGGTTAGCTTCCTTGTTGCCGTCCTAATATATAAAAGTGGGTTTGATTGCTTTATAGCCACCTTGACATATAAAAGTGGTTTTACTTTATTTTGATTTAGCTGAATAGTGATAAGTTCCTACGTCTATTTTTATAGTTTCACTTGATTATAATATGTTTGTATTGTAGCTTTTGGGCATGAACATGACAGTTATGTGTCAGAATTTTTTTGTTATCAATCATACTGTATAGATACCAGTGAAAAAATATCTCCTTCGGGCAAAGAAAGAAAAAAGGATGCTTGAAAGAAATCTACTTGCAGGTTTCGAATTATCATAAGTAAGAACCCCTGTTACAAATTTTAACATTTGTTCGATAGAAGCGTACAAAAAATGCAAAAGAGAACTATTACAAAAAATGATACAAAATTGTTACAATTATTGACATTTCTCACAATTACATTTAGAATAAAAAAACATGTGTGAAAAAAATAAAAAGCAAGGAAGAATAACCATACACAGTGTGATTCTTCGCTTAAAATCAATCAAGCACAAAGAAGGAGGATTCAGTTAATGAGAAAATCATTAAGAAAAATTATTGCAGCAATTTCATTATGTGCAATTGCTGTCACATCGCCAGGAAACATGACTGGCTTATTTAACAATACAGGAACGGTAAAGGCAACGATTGGTGGTTGTAGTAATACATTTTCTGTTGTGGTAAATGACATTAAATGGACGGTTGATTATACCTATTATCCATATAATCCTGATGCCAGCTATGCTAAGATTGAATCTGCTACTGTATTATGCAATCAGAAAAATGATGGAGTATACAATATTCCAGAATACATAGAATTTTATAACGATGATATTCATCAACAAATAAAAGTTCCTGTTACAAAGATACCTAAAGATACATTTAAATGTG
>JAFORL010000197.1 GCA_017393285.1 Lachnospiraceae bacterium | reverse complement strand
GCTGTGCTATTATGGGAATAGAGGGGATTTGCGAGATGCTACGGCGTTGTGGTAATCCAGAAGAAGCCATCCCTATTATTCATATAGCAGGTACCAATGGGAAGGGTTCTGTTGGTACATATATAAGCACAATCTTAGCCCAGGCTGGTTATCGGGTGGGAAGATATGTATCCCCAACCATTCAGGCATATGAGGAACGAATCCAACAAGTATATATGCAAAATGGAAGGTTAGTAGAAGAATGGATTACCCCAGTGGATTTGGGGAGAATTTTTGATGATTTACAAAGCATATATGTGGAAATGGGAAAAGATGGATGTGTCTTACCTTCTGCCTTTGAATTGGAAACAGTGGCATGTTTCCAGGCTTGTTTGGATTGGGATTGTGATGTGCTTGTATTGGAAGTTGGTTTGGGAGGAAAACAGGATGCTACCAATTGTATTCGAAAGAGTTTATGCAGTGTTTTTACTTCCATTAGCATGGATCATGTGGGGGTATTAGGCAATACCTTGTCTGAAATTGCCAGGGAAAAAGCTGGTATTATCAAAGAGCAGGGTGCAGTGATTGCTTACGATTTTTCATATGCAGCAAAAGAACAACAGCAAAAAGATACCATTACACCAGTTATAAATGAAATTGCCGAAGAAAAAAATGCATATGTACAGTATGCAGATATGCAACAATTATATCATGTTAAGCATGGTTTAGAGGGGGTTACATTTTCTTATAAGGATGATAAGGAGCTACAAGTTTCTCTTTTGGGGGAACATCAGGCAAAAAATGCAACCGTTGCGATAGAAACCATCTTGTATTTGCAAAAGCAAGGGTGGAAAATTACAAAAAAGGATATCTATCATGGCTTGAAGAAGGCTCGTTGGAAAGGGAGATTTGAAATTTTAAAACAATCTCCTTATGTGGTTGTAGATGGTGCACATAACTTGGATGCTGCAAAAAGTTTAGCAAAGAGTCTGGCCTTGTATTTTAAAAATAAAAAAATTGCCTTTGTAGTAGGGATTTTAAAAGATAAAGATTATCAAGGCATTATGGAAGAATTGGCACCGGCAGCAAGTTGGATTTATACCTTGACACCAGATAGTCCAAGAGCGCTAGACGCTGGAGAATTGGCAAAGGTAGCAAGAAAATTTTGCCAATCGGTACAAGCCTGTACTTCTATGGAGGAAGCTATTCGACATGCGGAGCAGGTACCGGCAGAAGTGATTTTAATCTTTGGTTCTTTGTATTCTATTCATTGGGTATATGACTATTTTTACAAGGAAGATTAGCCATGGGGCTAAGAAAAAAAGGGCTGATGCACGAAACATTTGCTGCATCAGCCCTTTTTGCTATTATAAGTCTATTTTTTTTCAGGCTGGAATTGGGTTGGCTGGTCATTACTGTCATGTAAACAGTAATAAAAAGTATCATTGCCTGCTTCCTGCTTGAATTCTTTGAAAAATACATAGTCGTTGGTGGTGTGAATACAGTTATAGTTTCCTGTTGCCAGACAACGATTTGCATGATTCGTCAAATTCATACAATAAATCCCATTCGGTTCGCTACCGGAATCTATTTGGTAATATAAATAGTTTCCATTTGGAGAAACATTATATGTGCTTATTGGTTGATTGACCAAGGTTTTAAAGTCAGAACCATCGATATTCATGGAGCATAGTGCGTGTTGGCTGGATAAATCTAAAAAATACAGTACGCCGTTACAAATGGTTACATAAGCGAAATTTCCCTTTTTTAGTATTGTATTTTCGGATGAGGATAAATCCATTACATGAATATGGTGTTCTTTTTTGAAACCACAGTAATATAATTTATCCTTCTCAATTGCGTAGGGAGAAACAGGCTGATCCAGAACCTCTTTTTGTTCGGATTTATCAATGCCGATGGCGGAGGTGCCAATTCCTTCCTGGGTATTATGTTGAAAATAGACAGTATTGCCACAAAGATTGACTATATTTACAGCAGAATCAAATAAAGTTTTGATATCTTTACCTTTTAATGTAATTCTGTAAAGACCTGTGTCACTCAGTGCAAATACATTTTCTTTTGTCTTTTCTTGATTTTGATTGTGGCGACCGTAAATAATGTAATGACCAGCTACATTGATATTGGAAGGTGTATCCGCAGATAATTTTTTAAAGTTTGAAAGATTATTGTCCATGACGTATAATCGACCTTCATCTGCTGGGTTACTGAAATAAATGTGCGAATCGTATTCACAAAAATATCCGCCATTTAATAGATTACTGCTGGTGTTACCTAGTGTGTTGGGTTCGTTATATACCGTTTGTTTGGAACGATAAGAAACATAAACCAATAATAAGATTGCACCCACTACTAGAATGGATACGAAAATTTGATGTTTTTTCATAGAAAGTCCCCCTCATTATAGATTTGCTATAAATGCTTTACGTTTATCAGCTTGTGATTATCATGTTAAAAAATGACATACATTGTACTTGTATGCATAATGGTTCAGCTTTGTTAGTAGCTGCATGTAATCCCGTTTTTTGTTTATGGGTGTGTCAGGAAGCTGACATAAGAATTTACATACAAGCTATAAAATATCTCTTGTAATCACAAATTAGGGCAGGGCAATATCCTAACCCTATATACTATTATAAGTGTAGATGAAATGGAATGCAAGTCAGTATGCAGGAAACACATTTGTAGATGGAAATTCGATAAGAAATTATCGTAAAACGATAAATAATCGTTGACAAACAACAGAAAAGGTGTTAGACTCAACATTGTAAAAAAAAATTTTAAAACGATGAAAGACAGGTAGGAGGTATCATAAGATGAAGCAGAAGACATTGGCAACATGGCTAAAAATTATCCTTGTGGGTGTTGGGATTTGTGGACTGATTGTATATTTGGGAATATTTCCAATTTGTGGAGAAGCAGTGGTTTATGATTATCCAGAATTTTCCTATAGATTTTGGCCTTGGTTGATTTTTTTGTGGGTAAGTGGTATTCCATGTTATATGGCTCTGGTTTTGGGCTGGAAAATAGCCGGAAACATTGGAAGAGATCAATCTTTTTCAAATGCAAATGCGAAATATCTGAAATGGATAGCGTGGCTTGCGGCAGGAGATGGAATTTATTTCTTTATCGGTAATATTGCATT
>JAFORL010000196.1 GCA_017393285.1 Lachnospiraceae bacterium | reverse complement strand
CAAATTGCAACCATCCTGCTTTCGAACTAAAATTTCCTATTATCGTATAAAACGGAATATATTGTAATCCCAGTGTCATCTTCCATCCATTTAATGGGCTCCGTATTTCAGGATTTTTTATAATATAAATCGGCAAAACGGCCACAGAAAATAATAATAATATATAACATAATGCCAGCATATAAACGATAAATTTATATTTTATTTTTGGGTTCACTTTATATATAATTGCCATAATAGCAAGTCCAATTATATAAATGAATACAAAACTGAATTCATGCATTGATAATATAAGCATATTTTATTTACCCTCTCCTAACGATTCCATTCAAAAAGTACATTGCCTCGCATTCAAAATCCTGTATATTGCCTCAACCAAACATGCTTCTTAGCAGTTGCCTTAAATTTTACACTTCCTCCATACATCGAATTTACTTCTCCTTTTAAATCAGCTTCCCATCCAAATGTATCTTTCTTAGCCCAAAACACCTGAATACTAGCATCTTCCAAACCCTCCATTGGTGCAACAGAAACCTTTACATAACTCTTTGGATTTAATTCCTTAGAAAAAACACCACCTGTCATATCATAATAAAATTCATAACTCTTGGTAGCAACCAACACACTCGTACTTATTGCTACTGAACAAGCAAACACTGATAAAATTTTCAAAATATTTTTTTCATATTTTTTAATTCCTTCTGTCATTTCATTTTTAGGTTAAGATATCTTTTCCTTGCAAATTCATTTTAACAGGTTAAATCTGTATTGCAACCCTTTTTACGCGAACGGTAGTTTTACCGACATGAACGACATTTTTTTCAATCAGAGCTTATGACTCCGACCCAGATAAATATAAAGTTGCAATATCCAAATCTTCCGGTGTGGTAATTTTTATATTTTTGTAACTGCCTTCTACCAAAGTAATTTTTTTCTGAAGTGTACACTCAACTACCATGGCATCGTCTGTTACATTTGCAATCTGATTTTGTATTACTTGGTCATATGCCTCTTTAATCAACGGAAAAGCAAACACCTGCGGTGTCTGCACCTGCCAAACCTTTGCTCGTTCAGGCGTGTCTATCACCACCTGCTGTACATCAACAATTTTTATCGTATCTTTGACCGGCATTCCCACAGCACAAGCCTGACTTTTTCTTACTTCCTGCTTTGCTCTTTCCAAAATATCCATTGTAAGAACAGGGCGTGCACCATCATGAATATATACATAATCCGCCTTCTCGATGGCATTTAACCCCGCATAGACAGAATGGTAGCGTTCCGCTCCTCCCATCACAATTTTTTTCACTTTTTTCAAATGATATTGATCTACAATTTCTTTTTGACAATAGTCTTCTTGCTTTTCGCCCACTACTAAAATAATTTCGTCTATAAAACTTTCTTCCAAGCACTTTAAAGAATAATATAACACAGGTTTATCCATGATTTTCATATATTGTTTGGGAATTTCTGATTGCATTCGGCTACCTTTTCCCCCTGCCAAAACAATTGCTACATGTCTTTCCAATATAATCACCTTTTTCTATTTTATAGCACATTACTATCACTATTTTAATACTATTTTTTATTTTAAATTTTTCTATTGTTTTTTACAATTCTTATTTTTCTGGTTTCATTGTCTTTTTATTTTGGGGCAATTCTTATTTTCTACTTTCATTGTCTTTTTATTTTGGGGCAATTCTTATTTTTCTGCTTTCATTGTCTTTTTATTTTGAGTCAATTCTTATTTTCTGCTTTCATTATTTTTTATTTTGGGTCAATTCCTATTTTCTGTTTCCCCTTGTATTTTTATGCACTTTCATACCTTGTGGGGACTGCGAAGCAGTCATGTCCCTTTACTATCTTTGTCCTATTTTTAAATTCGGAACTGCATTCAAGTCCCAGCTATGTCTCGTGCCATTGATATATTCATAATATCCTGCCACACCAATCATGGCGCCATTGTCTGTACAATATATCGGAGAAGGATAGCATAAACGAAGTCCTGCTTTTTTGCATGCAAGTTCCATAGCATTTCGCAAAGCACTGTTAGAGGCTACGCCACCTGCAAGTGCGACTACATCCATATGATATTCTTTTGCAGCTTTTATGGTGCGCTCCACCAATACATCTGTGACTGCTTTTTGAAAAGAAGCGGCAATATCTGCTTCAACAATAGGTTCGCCCTTCATTTTGCAACCATTGATGTGATTTAAAACTGCTGATTTCACGCCACTGAAACTAAAATCAAAGGGAGAACCTTCAATTTTTGCTTTTGGGAAACGAATGGCGTCTGCATTTCCTTCTTTGGCCAATTTATCAATCTTTGGCCCTCCTGGGTATCCCAATCCAATGGCTCTGGCTACCTTGTCAAACGCTTCACCAACTGCATCATCCCTAGTCTGTCCAATAATCTCATATACACCATATTCTTTTACCAAAACCAAATGGGTGTGTCCACCTGATACAATCAAACATAAAAATGGTGGTTCTAAATCCGGATGTTCAATATAATTTGCAGATACATGTCCTTCTATATGATGCACACCCACCAATGGCTTGTTTTTCGCAAAGCAGATTGCTTTTGCTTCCGCTACTCCTACCAATAGGGCACCTACCAATCCGGGACCATAGGTCACTGCAATGGCATCTAAGTCATCCAAGGTTATTTTTGCTTCTGCCAAAGCTTCTTCTATTACCTGATTGATTTTTTCGATGTGCTTTCTAGACGCAATTTCCGGCACTACTCCGCCATATAATTTATGCAAATCAATTTGTGAGGCAATGACATTAGACAACACTTGTCTGCCATTTCGAATGACTGCTGCCGCTGTTTCGTCACAAGAAGATTCTATTCCTAGTATCAATGTATCCTTTGCTTCCATTTCAATTCCTCCACTTCAACGTTAAAAAGGCTGTCGCAGTTCCCTTTTGCTATACAAGATTCTATCTGTTTGTATGCAACAACAAAACTCTCATCTTGTAGCTGATATGCTGATTGCGACAGCCCCCTTGTAATTGTTCTATTCTTCTACCGCCTGTTCTATGATTTTCCACCCCAAAATCTTCCACTTGCCATCATCATTCTGACGCAATAAGAAATTTTCATTGGTCTTGCTGTAACTTCCTTTGTTTCCTTGTTGTACCAAATAAGAAGCTCGTAAAGAAGCATAATATCTTCCCTTCTTTTTCTTTTTGACCACTGAACTGTTAATGTCAATCGTGTATGTAGAAATGGTCTTTTTCTCTTTCTTAAAACTCTTTCTGTCTTTCAACAATTGACGTAACTGTGTTTTCTTCTCATTTTTTTCCAATAATTCTGTATCAAATAAGAGTCTCATCTTGTCTACCAACTGTTCAAATTCACTTTGTGACATTTCTTTGTTGTAGAGACAACTATTGATTCGACTATAAAATTTTAATACCTCTCTAGGCGTCTGGGGATAATTATTTTCAAAATCCTTTTTTAGCAAAAATTCTATTTCATCATCATTGCTCTGTTTTTGTAGACTTTCTTCCCCACGCTTTTGCTCCATTAGATTCCAGAAGCCCAATCCGACCGCAATCACTAATACAAGCATAACCAATACATACGTCATTGTTTTGTTCTTCATGCTATTTCCCCCTTATCAATTCAATCTTCATAGTCAGCGGCATCCCCGTCTGAGATTTCATGATATTTTATTATATTTTATTCATTTTTATCAAATTCCAACGTAACCGTACGTCGATCCTTTGCAACCACGGTTTTTGGAAAAATTTTTCTTACTGCCTCTTTGTAATTCTCCGGAAAAGATAATGACGGACTATAATGGGTCAGCCATAATTCCTTTACATTGGCCTCCTTGGCCAGTTGGGCAGCTTCATAAAATGTCATATGTTTATTTTCTTTTGCTTTTCCTATCTTGTCCGGTTCCCCATACATACCTTCACATATAAACAAGTCAGCCTCTTTTGCCTGTTCTACAATCACAGGCAATGGTCTTGTATCTGTACAATAGGTCAGCTTAATGCCTTTTCTTGCCGGTCCCAATACCATCTGTGGACGATATACTTTGCCTTCCCATTCTACCGGTTCACCTTTTTGTAGGATGCCCCAACAATTTCTTGGAAGTCCCAGTTCCTGTGCTTTCTCCAACTGAAATTTGCCAGTTCTCTTTACTTGAATCGTATATCCATAACAGGTTACGTTATGTTTTACACGAAACGCAGTAATCTCATAGCCATTGACCTGCATTTGTTTATAAGGTTCTGTCACTTCAATAAATTCTAATGGAAATGGTAGTTCCGGTGCAATCACCCGCAAAGCAGATACCACACGTTCCAACCCCTTAGGTCCAATCAAAGTCACAGGTTTCTTTCTATCAGCGTTGCCCATAGACAAAAGCAAACCGGGTAAACCACTAATATGATCTCCATGATAATGCGTAAAAGCAATGGTATCAATATCATGTACACTCCACCCTTTTTCACGAATGGCCACTTGGGTACCTTCCCCACAATCAATCAAAAAACTACTTCCATTCAACCTAGTCATCAATGCAGTCAACCACCGCTTAGGCAACGGCATCATACCTCCGGTTCCTAACAAACAAACATCTAACATTTTTACCTCATTTCTGTCTAATATACATATCGGCATTTTTCACATGATTCCAAATCTCTTTTCAAGAATAAAGAGTTTTGCTTGCAAAACTCTAGCGCAAACCGCGGTATTGCGCAGCAATTAACTCCATCTCCGCGGTCTGCGCATCCTCGCGGAGCGTTTATTCTGTAATAGGAAATTGCATCGCAATTTCCTATTACAGAATAAAGCGTTTTTGCCCGCAAGACGCTAGTGTAGCCATATCTATTTACAATACTTCTTTTTTATGTTCTACTTTGACTGGTATCACAAAATCCTTGGTCATACGCTCATAGCAGGCTTCACATAAATAGAAAGTATCCACCTGTAAATCTTTTTGCGAAAAATATCCCCATTCTTTTTTCCCTTCAAATACATCTTCCAACAATATATCATTGCGTTCGGGAATGATTTTCCCGCATTTGTTACAACGTATTTGCTTCATGGGAACTACACCTCCACCTTCCACATAATCATGCCATCTTCCTTAGGAAAATCATAAAAACCTTTCCGAATTCCAGCGTTGACAAATCCAAACTGTTCATATAAACCAATGGCAGCCACATTGGATACACGCACCTCTAATGTAAAACTGGTCATGCCCTTGTCCTGCCCTGTCTGTAAAAAAGCCGAAAACATCTGACGGGCCACGCCCTTTCTTCTTGCGCTTTCTTTTACCGCAACATTGGTAATCTGCCCTTCTCCAACCACATTCCACATACCGCAATAGCCAAGAATTTCTCCATCTTCTACTGCAACCAAATAAATCTTGCTATCATCTTCTATAGCCTGTAAAAAATCTTGTTCTGTCCAAGGTTGAGAAAATGTTGCCTTTTCAATGGCAATCACCTGGGCAAGATCTCCTTCCTGCAGGTTACGAATTTCCATTTTCTTCCCCTTCATTATGCTTTTCCTTCTCCAAGCGCTCTCTTTCTGCTTGCGATAAACGTAAATAATCTGGTTTGTGGTCTCTGGCATGTTGCATGTTCCCTGCTTTATAATACTGGATTGCCAAAGTTCCAAGAGCAGCTGCTCTTTGTCTTGACAAATGTGGCGGTGCAAATCTAAAAGGTACCTTCACTTCTCGTTGCAGGATATCTTTTTGTACCGGCACGCCGTCTCCCAAGAAAATAACCTCTCTGCCACTTGCATTTACATCGGCAATAATCTCTTCAATGGCAACTGCTTTTTGTGGAATACAAACTTCCATTTGCTCGCCCTGAAAAGCATACAAACCAGTGTAGACCTGGTTTCTTCTTGCATCCATCAAAGGACATACCAAACTGCTGGTACCAGCTAAATTATATGCCAGTCCATCTACCGTTGGAATCGGTATAATCGGCTTATCCAATGCCAAACCCAAACCTTTTGCTGTGGCACAACCAATTCTTAATCCTGTAAAAGAACCGGGACCTGCCGCAACCGCTATGGCGTCCAAATCTTCCATAACAAAACCAGTTCTTTTTACAATCTCGTCTAACATAGGCAAGAGGGTTTGAGAATGTGTCATTTTATAATTTAATGTATACTCTGCTAAAACTGTTTCGTCTTCTAAAATTGCAACAGTAGCTACCAAACCGGAACTATCTAATGCTAAAATTTTCATATTGTTACCTCGTTTCTATGGTGATTTTTCTATAATCAAAGCCCCGTTCTAAATCTTTTGTGATGGTAATCACTTTATAATGTGACGGCAAAAGTTCCTGAATCAGATTTGCCCATTCTACAAAAGAAACACCTTCCCCATAAAAACAATCTTCGTACCCAATTTCGTCCATTTCTTCAATATCCCCAATACGATATACATCAAAATGATAAAATGGAATACGACCACCATCATAGGTCTGCAAAATTGTAAAAGTCGGACTGGAAACCGGTTCTTCTATGCCCAAGCCTTTTGCAAATCCTTGTGTAAATACGGTCTTTCCAACGCCCAAATCCCCAACCAGACAATACACCTCACCCGGTTTTGCCTGTTCTCCTGTCTCTACGCCCAATCGAAAGGTATCTTCCGTTTGCAAACTATCGAACTCTAACATCGTATCTCCTTCCTGTAAGTAAACGGTCTTTTGCTCACTTTTCTATACTGTGATGACTGCAAAGCTGATATGTCACTTTACTTGGCAATATTGCTCCAAAAATTGCAAAACCTCTGCTTCCTGCTTTGCTAATTGCTTCTTCGGCCAAATGCAAGCATTGACACGAGAAGTGTATAACAATATTTGTTCGCGATCTGCTTTGACTTTTATGATAGAAGTCCATGGAAGTTGGGATTCTTGCTCTCCTTGTGCAATGGATATTCCCTTCTCAGAAAGTGCGTATTCCAATGGTTGTTTAAACACTGGGTTCTTCAGCACCTGCACCATTGCTTTCTTCCATAACATCACAGGCTGGATCACCGTAAACAATAAGCCTGCAAGGAGCAAAAGCACTTGGGAACCATCCCATTTACCATTCCAAGATATAAAAAAAACAAATAAACATGCAAGGCTTAGCCCCACGCCAAAAATACCGCCTACACTTTTGTAGTTATATACCATTAGAAAATGATATAAATCTTTCACCCCTATTTTTACTTGAAATTTAATCTGTTCCACTTTTACTATTCCTCCCTCATATATTTCCAAACTCTCCCTTTCATTATAGCAAATCTACGCAAAAATACAACCTTCTGCCACAATTCCTTGTTTGCCCTCATCTTGCAATTTCATCAGCGTATGTTCTATTACAAACCTTGTCAACACTTACGTATTAGCGCCTTTTTTCATATTCTACCGAAGTCTTTTTATACAAGAATTCCCAGACCGATTTTTCTTAGAAAACGACATCCCCGCAATGCATACACAGTATGTAAAGCGAGAAAATCCAAGTACACAGACATGCCTGCTTTGCAGGCATGTTACTTTCATTGAAGAAGTTTCCTATAATGAAAAAAAGACGATATAAAATCGTCTTTCTCAATGCCGGCGACCGGAATCGAACCGGTACGGGTATTACTACCCACAGGATTTTAAGTCCTGGGCGTCTGCCAGTTCCGCCACGCCGGCATATCCTATAAAATTGACTAGGACAAGAGTCTCTCCTGCCTGTTCTAAAAATAGAACAATGGGTGGTGGTGGATTCGAACCACCGAAGCATTAAGCAGCAGATTTACAGTCTGTCCCCTTTGGCCACTCGGGAAACCACCCATAAAGTGAGAAAAACTCTCAACAATTTCAGATTATAACATACTTTATCTGTCCTGTCTATTGTTTTTTTATTCTTTTTTTATTCTTTCGGAATAATTTCTTTCACATTTTTTTCCACCTGTTTTCTCGGAAGCATGATTTGATGTCCACACCCCTGACATTTCAAACGAAAATCAATTCCCACACGCAACACTTCCCATAGGTTACTACCACAAGGATGTTGTTTTTTTAATCTTACTACATCTCCTACCTGAATGTTCATAGCACCTCACCTTTCTCTCCGTTCCTTTCCATCTGTAATCAGCAGCTTCGTTGCTACAATCAGCCCGGTTGGGTGTATTTCGAATACCGGTCCGGAATTGCGAACAGCCCAGTCTCCTTATCTATAGAAAACCAGTTTTTCTTTTCCATTGCTGATGAATAGATCGACCGAATGGTTACTTATATAATAAGTATATTGTATTTTTTCCCTCTTGACAACCGCCATTATTTGTTGTATTATACATTACAAGATAACGTAGTTTTAAAAACTAGATGTTATATTTTGTAAAACTTTATAACATTTATTTTTTCAAATTGACTATGAAAGTGAGGGATTCTTATGAAAAAGATTGTTCAATATCAAATTTTACACCCAAAGGATCCTGGCAGTGCCTATACCCATTTTATTGGTATGTTGTTAATTGCACTTGCCATGATTCCACTCTTAATACAAACTTTTCATCATAGCAGCCATGTAGGTATCAGTATGTTTTCTATGTTTGTATTTTGTAGCAGTATGTTTTTATTATATACAGCCAGTACTACCTATCATACGTTTTCTTTAACCAAAGCCATTAACAGACGTTTGAAAAAATGTGATCATATGATGATTTTTATTATGATTGCCGGTAGTTACACACCTGTTTGTCTTTTGGTTTTAGGAAATCCAACCGGCTACATTATGTGTGGTGTAGTGTGGGGCATGGCTATTTTAGGTATGATTTTAAAAGCCTGCTGGGTCACTTGTCCGAAATGGTTTTCCTCTATTATTTATATCGCTATGGGATGGACCTGTATTTTTTCCATGGCGCAAATCATTGCAAGATTACCACATGCAGCCTTTATTTTATTATTTTTAGGCGGTGTGTGCTACACCATCGGCGGTGTCATTTATGCTTTGAAGTTACCTCTTTTCAATGCCAGACATAAATATTTTGGCACCCATGAAATTTTTCATGTGTTTGTACTGTTCGGAAGTTTATTTCATTATGCCATGATGTACACATACGTATCACACTTTTAAAGTAAACCCTTATGTCAGTTTACCAACACTACAATATATGTAGGTAGGTTTACTTTAAAGCTCCCTACGGGGCATGCACGCAAACCGCAAAAACAGCGGTTTGGCGCTGCAGGAACCATGCAGCAAGTGCAGGGTTCTGGATGAAATTTATATAATACTTTGAAATAAAACCCACATGTTAATTTGCTGACATGTGGGTTTTATTTCATATACAAAATTCGCCTAGTCAGCAGCATGCAATACTGTTGACTAGGCGAAAACCTTTTATACTACGCTATTAAAAAAATGTAACTATGGCATCTACATCTTTTCTCTTTGGCATTTCTGGATCCACATCTGCTTCTCCCACAGAGATTACAGAAACTACGATTTGATCATCTGGAATATTTAATGCTGTTCGAAGAACTTGGGCATCTCGAATCCCCATTACCAAAGTACCCAAACCTAACTCAGTAGCTTTTAATAATAAATTTTGATTGGCTAATCCTAAATCATAAGCACCCCATTCATTGCCTAATTCATTGTCAGGATTTCCTTCTCTGTCAAATCCTGCACGATTTTTTACAAAGGTTGTAACAATCAAGGCACCTGCATTTTTACAGTTATTGCGGTTAAATTCCGGCAATGCCTGCTCTGCTACTTCCTGTATTTTTTCAGGTGAAAGAATTGCATAATAACGCGCTGTTTGAGAATTCTTCCAAGATGGTGCAAGCTGTGCAGCTTGAATCAACGCTTCTACTGTGCTTTTGTCTACTGTTTTTCCCTCTTTGTAAGTACGAATACTTCTTCTGTTTTTCATTGCTGTTGTCAATTCCATATTTTTCCCTCTTTCTGTGTTGCCTCATATTTTTTCTTTCATCGCTGCGCAACACTGCCTCGATGTGTGTAGGCTAAACCATCCAGTAGATGCTTCATACATCCAGACCAACGGCTAAGCTTCTTTTTTTTCCAAAGTCATTTTTCTGGAAACAAAGTTCCAAACCAATACTACCAAAGTAGCAATCACCTTTGGATACATATATGCAAAACGTGCAATTAATCCTGGAGCATTTTTTTCAACCCAAAGTCCCCAACCATTTAAACCTCGGATAATTGCAACGTTAATGCCCAAACCTATGATACTCAAAATCATAAAAATAGCAAATTCCTTGATACGACTCATATCCTCGCGTCGTTCAAAAACATACTTCATACTAGCAATATAGTTAAAAGTTACTGATACAGAAAAAGAAATAATGGTGGCTAAGGTGCACCAATCTTTTTCAATACAAATACTTTGTAATCCGCCATTGGCTTTATAAATCTCACAAAATATTGCATAAATTCCCATATCAATCAATGTTGCAATCACACCTACAACACCAAATTTTACGATTTGTTCTATTAATTTTTTCATATAATCCTCCATATGTATACTTTGCTCTCTCGCATTCTTCCTTATACCATAATTTCAGCTATAGTTTTTCTTAAATTCCCTCGAAATTCTTGTATATAAAGAATTCAAGAGAACAGTACTTCAAAAATATTGTCAGTTGATAATTTCTGCATGCTTGCTTGCAAAGGAACATACCCACTATTATTTATATTTCCCAAACATACAAAACTGACATTGTTGATTCGGGGTCAAACAGGCATTGCAGGGAATTTTCCCCCTTCCCAGACTTTCCTGCTCTTTCCAGACCAAATACAAACCGATTACCGTCTTTTCCGGCACCATCATGCCATATTCGTTAACAGTAATCTGATAGGTAGCCCCATCCAAATAAGAAAGCAAGGTTTGGGTATCTTGTAAAGGCATCTGATCAAAGCCCGGCGCAATACTTTCTATTCTGATTGCCTGCGTCTGTAATTGTACATTTTGTGTTAAGATGATTCTAGCAGCATCCATATAGGCATTTTCCCATATATGCTTGTAAATAGAAGACTGCCCCTGTGTCTTGCCAGAACCCGCCATCTCTTCCCCTTGCCTTTGGGTTAATACATAAGCCAGAAGGAAATCCGGCTTTGTGGACGGAAAATGTGCCGGTCTTTGCCATTTGATCTCTTGTCCAGCAATCCGGATCATTTTTTCTTCATAGGAAAACTCCGGTACCACTTCGATCCTACCTTGTATGATTAATTGCGCTTCTACTTGTGCACGTTCCCGATTACTTTCCTGCATTTGAAAAAAGGTCCGCGGCGATTGCGCACTCCTACCTAACATCTCCTGTCCCAGCTGTAAGGCTTTGGTTCGTAAATCCACAGCTCTACAAATGATTTCTTTACTCTTGTACATGTTCTAATCCCTGATTTAAAATGGTGTGAATATGTGCATCTGCCAAGGCGTAAACAATGGTTTTGCCTTCTCGGCGATATTTTACTAATTTTGCCTGTTTGAGTACTCGTAACTGATGAGAAATTGCAGACTGACTCATCCCCAAAACCGATGCAATATCCAGCACACATAACTCCGACTGAGACAGGGCATATAAAATTCGGATTCTGGTAGTGTCGCTAAACACCTTATATAAATCTGCTAAATCATATAATATTTCATCTGGCGGAATACTTTCATCAATGGCATGACAAACCTCTGATGTAAGGTACATATACTTTTGTTCTTCCATCTTTTACCTCTAATCTTTCTGTAAAATACTACTGCCACACCTGTCTGAAGGCATTTTCTGTAACAAATAAAGGCGAATTGTCCAGCAATGTGGCATCACACCCCGCTAAAAATACTTCTAGTAAGATGCATGTTTGGAAGCAAAGGCGAATTGTCCAGCAATACGGCATCACAGACTTTACACCCGAATATTTTCCAAGGCCAAGACCGCCCATTCTTTTCCTTGATAATACTCATAACCGCTGGTTTTTGCATATCCCAACACACGCGTCAATTCCTGATTATCATTTTTTTCTAAGGCATATCCATACTCCTGCTCCAAGTCACCGGCTAAAATCGTCTGCGCCCCCTGACATTCTAACAACATATTTTTGTGAAAAATCAGTTCCCGGTCTCTTGCACCGATTACTTGTCCTTGTTTGTTAATGAGGTAAATCTCACCTTTTTTACCAATCTTGGTATGGTCAATCATATCCAAAATATACTGCCAATCAAATACAGTCGCAACGGTTCCTATGACACTTCCATCCTCTGCAAAAATTTTACTACAAAATACCACTGTATAATTTTCCCAGGTAGTATCATAGTATAAATCCGAAACATAGGTATTGATGTCACTGTCTTTTTGATACCAAGTCGCATCCTCCATAGAGCTTCCAATCAGGTCTTTTTTCTTTGCGCAGGTCAAAACCTTGCCCGCTTTGTCTAATAGTAAAATGTCATGATATACTTTATACGTGCTACACATTTTTTCTATCAGATTCGTGGCTTTCTCCTGATACTGTACGTCTGTAGGATGGGTTGCAAACTGCACACTATCAGCCATAGACGCCCAAGCCTGCACATTGCAATATCGTTCGAATAGATTTCTTTCGATCTCTTCAATCAAATCTGCTGCCACATCCGCAGTTCGAACCCCTACCATATTGCTAATCTGTTCATTTAAACGGTTAACATTTTCCTTATTCTGCTGATTTGTATTGTAATTATCTGCCGCAAAAACTTTGATTTTCTGGGTGATAATCTGAAATCCACCGGCAGCTTCCATTCGTCCTAATTCACGTGCTGCACTGATGGCAAGCATCTTGCTTTCCTCAGCAATTTTGTCAATTTCCTGCATACTCTTTCGGGTTGCATTATAGCCTTCCAGCATATTTTCAATCAAACAGGTAATGTCATGTTGTTCACCTTTTTGAAACATCTGTTTCACTTCCCTTCTTGTACTTTATCATACAAAATATGTAATCTTCTCTCGTATCATGTAATCTGCAGTCAAAAAAACTGACCTGTAACAGTGTCCTGTTCCAATCGTGAAAAGCAAATGTCATACAATCTTATCATAGCATATTTTCTCCATAAATGCAAAAATCATGCACATAACAGAAGAAAGCAATTGGTATTTTTATTTCTGTCAGGCTGAACTGTTATATGAAAAATGTCGATATAAAAAGAAAGTATAGAAGGAAGGTGTGTGCAATGATCGCTGGTTTATCTGCAAGTGGTGCCTTACAGGCAATGTATCCACAATATAACAAGAAAAAAATCTCAAAAGTAAAAAAGGTTTCTGCACATGAAGCCAGTACAGAAGAATTGCAAGATTCCTCCAGCCTAACAGAAGCCTCTGCCTTAGAAGATGAAATCGCCAGCAATTATCAAACAACTTTGGCAGAAGAAACCCAAGGCTTAGAAACCATTTCCTACGACAGCGCCAATCCCTATCAGGCTTCCAAAAAAAGTTTAGATGAAAGCCTTTTGCTAGGGCTGCATGTAGATGAACGGGCGTAGGAATTTCAAATCTGCATTGCACCAGACATGATGCAAATTCCTGCTGCCCCCTGTTCAAAACACATTTGTTGATTACTTTTGTCCACACCACCGATGGCATAGACAGGCACTTTGCTATGTGCACATATTTCTTTCAAAAAATCCAAGCCTCTGGCCGGTACCCCCTTTTTACAATCTGTAGGAAACACATGTCCTGCAAATACATAGGAAACCCCTAATTGTTGGGCTTCCTCCAACTCTTGCAGGGAATGAACAGAAGTGCCAATTTTTCCCCACCTCTTTCTTTCCTTCACAGATAATTCTTTGACTTTTGCAAGGGGCATATGCAGATTAGAGGGAATTTCTCCATCTGCAAAAGCGGGACAATCCAATATTTGATAAAAAGAATGTACTACAAAAGGTACTTGATAGGTTTCACAAATCCCTGCTGCAACTTTTGCCAATTCTACGTATTCTTCCAAAGTCAAATCTTTTTCACGCAATACCAATGCCCTAGGCTGTCGTTGACAAATTCGTTCTATTTGTGTAAAAAACGCATGCGGGGCTACCAATTTTCGATTGGTAATTGCCATGCATTTTTGCCACGCTATTTCCTTATACCCGCACATAATCATTTAACACAGGTTGTAATCCCTGTTCCTCCATATCCTGATACATTTGCTTCAAACTTCGATTGTCTGCAATTTCAAACTGCTCATCCCCTGCATCTTCGCTGTCTTCACCCTGATATTTGCTTTCGTGATCCCCAATTCCAGTAGATACGCCGGCGGAAATCTTGGTGGCAGCAATCTTTGCAATTCCATCTCGGAAGGATTTTTGTTCTCTTGAAGAAACGGTAATACCTACATAAGGCAAAAAAATCCGATATGCGCACAAGATCTGACAAAGCTGTCTCTCTCCCACATCCTGTGGAGAAATGCTTTCATTATTTACGATTGGGCGCAATCTTGGACAAGATAAAGAAAATTCTCCATGAGGATATTTTCTTTGTAAATAATATACATGTAAAGCAGAGGCCAAGGCATCCTTTCTAAAATCAGACAAGCCTAATAAAGCAGAGAAGCCTACGCCACGCATACCACCACGCAAGGCACGTTCCTGTGCGTCAAAACGATAGGGATATACTCTTTTGTGTCCCAGTAAATGTAGGTTTTCATATCGTTCTGCATCGTAAGTTTCCTGAAATACGGTAACATAATCTGCGCCACATTGATGCAAATAGGCATACTGTTCTGTATTCATAGGATATACTTCCAAGCCGATATTTCGAAAATATTTCTTGGCAATTTCACACGCTCTGCCAATATATTCTACGTTACTTTTTTGTGGGCTCTCTCCTGTCAGCATCAAAATTTCTTCAATTCCTGCATCTGCAATCACCTGCATTTCATGTTCCATTTCTTCTTCAGAAAGTTGCTTTCTAGCAATCTGATTGTAGCAATTAAACCCACAATATACACAATAATTTTCACAATAATTTGCTAAATAAAGCGGGGTAAACAAATAGACGGTATTTCCAAATTGTCTGCTGGTAATTCGTTTTGCCTTTGCAGCCATTTCTTCCAAAAAAGGTTCTGCAGCAGGCGAAAGCAAGACCTTAAAGTCTTCTATACTACAGCTTTCCTTCTGCAAAACCCTTCTCACATCTGTTGCTGTATATCCGTCATAAGAATATTGCTCCATCTGCTCCAACACTTGTTGTTGTATGTTGGATTCTATTTGTTCCATGCCTTCCATATATTCCATATGATTGGTACGATAACTGGGATCTTGTTCTAAATGGTGTTTTTTTTCCAATGCCTTTGCACTTAATTGTGAACCATCTACAAAAAATTGATTCTCGTCCATATTTTTCCTCCCTATATAAGATCTGCTGTAACACTTCATCTTATAGCTGAGCCATTACGTATAGGAACAGCTGCTTTTCATGTCTATGCTGTAAATGCCCATATCTACCTGCATTGTTACATTTTCTTATCCTAATCTCTTAAAAATCCTGTTAATGGATCGGAAGCTGCAGCACCTCTTTCCAGCACACGACCAAGTCCTGCCAAATATGCCTCACGACCAGCTTCAATTGCCAAACGAAAGGCTTTTGCCATAGCGGGAATATTGCCAGCTGTGGCAATCGCTGTGTTTGCCATAATTGCAGTTACACCCATTTCCATCGCTTCGCAAGCCTGCGAAGGTTTTCCAATTCCAGCATCTACGATAATTGGTAAATCCACTTCCTCTACCAAAATCTGAATAAAATCTTTGGTTGCCAAACCTCTATTGGAGCCGATAGGTGAAGCCAGTGGCATGATTGCAGCTGCACCGGCATTGGTCAAATCTCTTGCTGTATATAAATCCGGATACATATAAGGCAATACTACAAAACCTTCTTTCGCCAATTGTTCCGTTGCCTTGATGGTTTCCTGATTATCCGGCAACAGATATTTACTATCCCGCATAATCTCTACCTTTACAAAATCACCGCAGCCCAATTCTCTGGACATGCGCGCAATTCTGACTGCTTCTTTGGCATCTCTTGCGCCAGAAGTATTTGGCAAAAGGGTTACTTCTTTTGGAATATAATCCAATATATTTTCCTGTTTTTTTGTGTTGGTTCTTCTTACCGCCAAAGTGATGATTTCTGCCTGTGCATCTTTGACTGCTGCCTCAATTAAATCTACAGAATATTTTCCAGAACCCAAAATAAATCTAGAGTGAAATTCTTTTCCACCCAATGTAAAACTGTCCTTCATATCACATTCCTCCTATTCATCAACAGTAACCTTTCAGCCTCCCCCTACGAAGCTCACTACTTCTACCACATCCCCATCTTTTAAAATGGTTTCTGCATAGGTAGCTTTGGGTACGATTTCCTCATTCTTTTCCACAGCTACACTTCCTTTGAAAAAGCCTTGTATCACAAGCATTTCATCAATATTTTTTCCTGCCAAATCAACCGCTACACCATTAATTTTTACCATACGTATCTCTCCTTTCTCTAGTAATGTACACTTAGAATTTCAGTCAGTTTACTGACACCATAGTCTATGAAAATGAATTGCACCGCAGCATTGCTGTCTACAATAAACACTTTCATTGCTTTAAAAGCAAAAAACCACACGAAGAAAACTACACCCATGGTGGTGTACCCCTTCGTATGGTTTTACATACTCTGCTTACAAGTATAACTGAACAAATATAGCCTGTCAATATTTTTTGTTTGAAGGGTTATTTAAAAATTTTTTTCTCTTTCATTTAATTTATCGCTCATTTTTTGAGTCGTTACTCAATATATTAAATCCACTCGGCTGAACTGTTATCAAACCATCATAAAGTGTTACTTTTTTTGCTTGACAACACTTTTGATGTCCTAACTGTTATAAATTTACACAAATATAACACTTAAGACAAAAAACAAAGCACTTAAGACAAAAAAATTTTTTTTGTTTTTTTGTGATATAATAAATACTGTAACTAATATTCATTGCATTAACTGAAAGGAAGGTAAAAAAAATGCACAAAAAAGGTCGTAACTTGACTGTATAAGGAGGTGTCATTAAGCCATGGTGCAAGCAGGTGTTTTTTTTAATCAAAGCATTTTTTTATTAGTAACTCAAACTTCGCACTTAAAAAAGTGCCTATGCACCTTGAAAATTCAATAATAACTGGCTTCGTTTTACAACGATTCTTTCTAGTCTTATTATGAAAGATGCCATTGTTCCATTAGATTTCGAAGACCGTGTAAATGTACTGATTATCGATGATTCCATGTTTGAACGCAATCGTTTTCGCAAGATATATGATGCTTTCCTTGGAGAGCCAAGAAGCAAACGACCCACGTTCCATGGGAGAACTCTTTTTATACTTTTCTGATGAGCTGTCTGATATCACATGGATACAGACTTTTCAAATGATGCTTCAAATGTTCCGTACTCTACTTGCAGATCAGATAGATATATCTGATGAAAAAATAGATGCGTTGGTAGATGCATTTATGGATGCAAGCGTCTGAGCTGGTTGAGGTTT
>JAFORL010000195.1 GCA_017393285.1 Lachnospiraceae bacterium | reverse complement strand
TATAATCGGCAAAACTGAGACATATTGCAGCAGCCCATTTATAACATAGACATACACATAAAGAGAAAATATCTGAGCTAAAGTTTGTCGAAAACAGGCCCAAAACACAGCAACTTCAATTAAAATTGACAAAACATAAAAACCGGCAACATTTGTGCATTTCCATTCTAATACAGATAAAACACCAGCCGGTAACAAGACATAAAAGCTAATCCGTGGCGCATTTTTGATTTTTAACTCCAAACTTTTACAGGCAATCAGAAAACAGCAGATGTTTTCTAAAATATAGGTAATAAATATAATATGTAAAGGCATTTTACTTCTCTCCTTATATGATGTCCCGATAATTTCTTCCCACCGGTATGGTTTCTTCCATTTTTGTCAAACCTATACATCCATTGACAGAATCATATGTGGAAATAAAATGTCGATTTACATAATAGCTTTTATGACAACGCACAAAATAATCCGGCAATACTTTTTCTAACTGCTTCATGGTGTATTGTCTGGAACGATGCACATCTTGTATGGTATGGTAATGTAAATAATGTAAATAAGACTGAATAAAAACCAAATCTGAAAAAGGAATTTCACGATAGATACAGTCGCTATTCTTAAGTTTTAATCTGGCAGGCAATTCCTTGGACATAAGTGAAGCCAGCAATTGATACACATCTTCCGGCAAGTACGGCTTGGTTAAAAAACCATAACAATGAATCCCATTGATTGCTTCATTTATGTATTTTGTATAGGAAGTCACAAAAATAATAGGCGTGGTTCGATACAAATCCTGACTACGAATTAGTTTTCCAAAAGAAATCCCATTTCCAGAAACATTTTCCAAAGTTGATAATTGGATATCCAAAAAAAATACATCATAGGTATGTGTACGCAACAAACGCATAGCTTCCGAAATGGTATATGCAACAGTAATATTCACATCTTTTTTATGAGACGCAATGATTTTTGATAAGGCTTTTGCCTGTTCCGGATGATCTTCTAAAATAAAATATTGCTTCATATTATACTCCTCTTATGCTTCTTTCCTAGCAGCGATCTACTGCAATCCTCTCAATGTATGAAAGTGAATTGCATGCAAGCATGCATTGTATTGACTACGGAAAACACTTTCAAAGTATATGATACGGAATCCTCTCACGTATGTCAATGTTCAGCTTTACCTAGTTTTCTTTGTAGCTTTTTTGTGTCTGCCGTCATTACGCAAGCCAGCCCTGTTACTACCACTGCTAGTCAGCAGACATGTACACCAGTTCCGTCCACGAAAGAAGCCTATGCGGGTATAGATGCACATCTAAAAATAGTGCTTTGTTTTTTCTACAAACCAACCTTGTCGTTTGTGCCACAATATCGTCGTTCGTGCCAAATGGCTTGATAGCTTTTATAAAATATGTTAAAACATTCAAAGGGAGGTGAACAAAAGAATAGATGTCGAACTTTTATAAATGAGCAGGAAAAGATAACAAGTTTAACAATAGGGAGAGTATTTGAAAGTTAATTCATATAGATGAATAAATGGCTGTTACATAACAAGGAAGCCGATGTAGTTTCCTAATATGCAACAGCCACTTTTGTATTGTATAGAGACTGCCAAGCAATCCTGTGGATTATTTTCTTGCCTCTGTCAATGCAGCTTCTACCTCTGCAGTAGTTGCCAGACCAGCCACTTTTACAGCCAATGCATTGGCTTCCTCTGTTGTCCATTTAGAAAGTATACTTCTTGTACGCAGTACAGATGTAGCTCCTACACTGTACTCATCTAGTCCATATGCAATCCATAGCGGTATCAAATTCGGATCTGCCGCAGCTTCTCCACACATGCCTACCGGTGTTCCCGCCTGTTTTGCACTGGAAATAATATGCGCAATCATGCGAAGCACTGCAGGATTGTATGTAGAATACAAATACGCCACCTGTGCATTTCCTCGATCCACTGTCATGGTATACTGGGTCAAATCATTGGTTCCAATACTGAAAAATGCTGCTTCTTTTGCCAGCACATCCGCCATCATAGCTGCTGCCGGTGTCTCAACCATAATTCCCACTGGAATATCCTTATTGTAAGCAATTCCCTCTTGATCCAACTCCAGCTTGATTTCTTCCACCATAGCTTTTACCTGACGCAACTCCTCTATGGATGCCACCATTGGCACCATAATGCGCACATCTCCAAAAGCACTGGCACGCACCAAAGCTCTTAATTGTGCATGGTACATTTCTTTTTGTTGTAAACATACACGAATGGCACGATAGCCCAAAAAAGGATTGTCCTCTTTTGGTAAATTTAAATATGGGATTTCTTTATCTCCACCTACATCTAAGGTACGGATAATCACAGGCTTCCCCTGTAAACGCTCTGCCACTTCCTTATACGCGGCAAATTGCTCCTCTTCTGTTGGCACACTGGTCTTTCCCATAAATAAAAACTCTGTTCGGAATAAGCCTACGCCTTCCCCGTCCTGTTCCAAGACAGCTTTCACATCTTTTGGTGCGCCGATATTACATACCAGTTCTACCTGTTTTCCATCTGCTGTAACAGAAGGTTTTCCCACCAAGTTTTTAAGCCCTTCCTTTTCTGTCAAAAATGCTTCCTGTTTCTTTAGGAATTCTGCTTTTTGTTCAGGTGAAGGGGCAAAAACCTCTCCGGTAAATCCATCTAAAGCAATGACATCTCCATCTTTTAACTGACTGGCAATCTCCGGAATACTGAGTACTGCCGGCACTTCCAATGCTCTTGCTAAAATAGCGGAATGGGAAGTCTTTCCACCTACTTCTGTCAAAATACCTGCCACATTTTCCTTGCAAATGCCCACCGTCATAGATGGCGTCAAATCTCTAGCTACCAAAACCGTCCCTTTTGGTACATTGCTGATATCCACATCCTCTTTATCCAACAAGATTTTAAGCAAACGGGTACGAATGTCCTCCACATCTGTAACTCGTTGTTTGGTTAACTCATCGTCCGTTGCGGAAAATACCTGAATAAACAAATCACAAGTATTCCACAAGGCACGCTCTGCGCAAATTCCATCTGCAATCTGGGACAGAATGCCATCGCTCAAAGCCGGGTCTGATGCCATGATTACATGTCCTTCTAAAATTTCTGCTTCCTTTTCACCAACCCGTTGTCGCATCTGTTCTGCCATAGCCTTCGTCTTCGTTGTAAAGCACTCCAAGGCCAGCTGAAAACGGGTTTGTTCTGCTTTGATATCTTCCACTTGGGTATCTGAAAAAGACAAGTCTGCTTCCACAATTTTTATTACTGTCCCCACACCATATCCATCAGATGCGCCAATTCCCTGCCACATAATACCACCTCATTTCTGATTACAGCAACAGTTCAGTCAAAGACCGACCCTTCCCAAAATCGCACAATGTGCCACATTCATGGTTTTACATTTTCATGTAAGGTACGGACATAACTGAACTGTTACCGGCTTTTTTTCTTATTCACCAAATCCACTTGCAAATAAGGCTTTGATTTCACTCAATGCATCTTCTTCCTGTTCTCCGTTGCAGATAATTTCCACATCTGCACCACATTTGATACAGCCACCGATAATCATCATGATACTCTTCGCATTGATTTCCTTTTCGCCTACCTTCAAGGTAACATCACAACCATATTTTGCTGCTGCCTTTGATAACACCCCTGCAGGACGCATATGCAATCCCTGTTCATTTACTACTTTTACTGTTTCTACTACCATAAACATTCTCCTCTCTTACACTGTTATTTTCACAACAGGCCCCATATTTTTTATGGTTTTATTATTTTTTTGCCTTTTTCAATACAGCCAACAACAGCATACCTACTACTGCTCCTACTGCCATAGCCAATAAGAAAAATGGCCAATTTCCAATTACCGGCACTACAAACAAACCACCATGTGGTGCTCGCAAGGTACATTTAAAGCAGGCAGATAAACCACCAGCCACTGCTGAACCCACCACACAAGATGGAATGACACGTAAAGGATCAGCCGCTGCATATGGAATTGCGCCTTCTGAAATGAAGCACAAGCCCATGATATAGTTTACAGGACCGGATTTTCTCTCTGCTTCCGTAAAACGATTAGGGAAAAATGTGGTAGCCAACGCAATGACCAATGGTGGCACCATGCCACCTACCATTACAGCTGCCATAATCATAAACCCTGCATCTGTTTGATTTGCCAAAGAAGCAGTACCAAATACATAGGCTGCTTTGTTGACTGGTCCGCCCATATCTACCGACATCATACCACCTAATATCATACCCAGTATAATCATACTGCTACCACTGAGAGAACCCAATCCATCATACATGGCATTATTTAACATAGAAACCACTGGATCTAAGGCACACATAACAAATCCAATCATCAACACGCCTGCCACAGGATAAATCAATACCGGTTTGATACCTTCCAAAGCAGCTGGTAATTTGTTACACAATTTCTCCAGTCCAAGCATCAGATAACCGCCTAAGAAACCAGCCACCATAGCGCCTAAGAAACCAGAAGCACCACCGGCTACGCCTCCCGGAGATGCAAAGGTAGAACCCAACGTAGCAATGTATCCACCTACAAAACCAACTACAAGACCAGGACGGTCTGCAATACTCATGGCAATGTAACCTGCCAAAATTGGTAACATAAAACTGAAAGCATAGCCACCTATAGATTTAAACCAGGCCGCCACAGGTGTATTGCTACCAAAGTTAGATGGATCTATGGAATAATCATCTAATAAAAATGCCAAGGCAATTAAGATACCACCGCCAATTACAAATGGTAACATATGAGAAACACCATTCATCAAATGTTTATAAATCTGACGTCCCAGACTTTCTTCCTGACCGGCATTGGTAGCTGCCTTTTGTCCTTGGTGATGATAAATTGGTGCCTTGCCTTCTATAATCTGTCGGATCAATTCCTCTGGCTTATGAATACCATCTGCTACCTTTACCTTTAAGACCGGTTTGCCATCAAATCGAGACATTTCCACGTTCTTATCTGCTGCAACAATAATACCATCACAATTGGCGATTTCTTCCTCTGTCAAAATATTTTTTGCACCACCGGAGCCATTGGTCTCCGCCTTTAAGCTATATCCCAGTTCTACAGCTTTATTTTCCAAAGCCTCTGCCGCCATATAGGTATGGGCAATACCTGTCGGGCATGCCGTTACCGCTAACACGCGATATCCCTTTTTCTCCGGTGTAACCGATGCTTTGGTCTCCTCCGGAAATTTCTCGCTTTCCGCCTGATCAATGATTTTCAAAAATGTCTTGGTATCTTTCGCTGCCAATAAGTTTTTACAAAATTCCGGATTCATCAACAACATGGAAAGCCTGGATAATACCTCCAGATGTACATCTCCACCACCCTCCGGTGCTGCAATCATGAAAAACAAAGTAGAAGGTGCACCGTCTAAAGCATCATAATCCACGCCCTTTGGTACAGTCATGGCAACCAAGCCAGGCTGTTTTACGCCTGCATTCTTTGCATGTGGAATGGCAATGCCCTCTCCAATTGCTGTACTACCCTGTTCTTCTCTGGCTAAAATGCCTGCCTTATAACTGGCTTTGTCAGACAAATTTCCTACCTGATCCTGCAAATCCACCAACTGATTCACAGCATCTGCTTTGTCTACTAAAGTTCTCTGTAACGCAACCCCTTCCGGTTTTAATAAATCTGTAATCCTCATAACCATACACCCCTTTTCCGCCTTATGTCATCCTAAATTCTCTTTATCCAAGAACCTCGATATATATTTTCTTGTATAACGATAATTTCACAGTACGTACACCCTGTGTACAACCAAAAAATGAAGAAAATCCAAGAAAAAAATAGCCATGCCCAACACGAAAACTAGCTGTTAAAGTGATTGTAACACTTCTAAAATCTTCTCGCCTGTTGCCAAGTCTTCTGAAAATGCAGTAGCACCACCTGCTGCTGTTCCCAGTCGTAAGGCATATGCATAATCCTGCTTTTGCAAATATCCGGCTACAAAACCTGCAACCATAGAATCACCTGCACCCACAGAATTCTTCACTTTTCCTTTGGCGACCCCCATCTTGTGTACCTGTCCTGTCTCTGTCAGTAAAATAGCGCCATCTCCTGCCATGGAAATCAATACATTGATTGCTCCCATTTCCTGCAACTTCTTGGCATGTGCCACAAGTTCTTCTTCTGTTTCCAATCGTTTTCCAAACATTTCCCCTAATTCGAAATTATTGGGTTTAATCAGAAATGGATGATATTTTAACACGTTCTTCAATAAATCCTTTGTGGCATCCACTACAATACGGACCCCTTTGCCTTGCAAACGCTCCATAATTTGTTCGTAGGTATCTTCAGGCATGGTATTCGGAATACTTCCCGCTAAAATCAGGGTATCTTCCTTTTGCAAGCCATCTAATTTTGTAAATAATTCTGCCAACTTTTCTTTTGGAATAACCGGTCCCTGTGCATTGACTTCTGTCTCCTCATTGCGCTGACTTGCCTTAATCTTTACGTTGATTCTGGACAAGCCTTCCGCAAGGGTAATAAAATCGGTTTGTACCCCATGTTTTCTTACACCATTTTCTATTTCACGTCCGGTGAAGCCTGCTATAAATCCCAAGGCAACATTTTCCAAACCCAAGTGACTCAACACAATGGATACATTGATTCCTTTGCCCCCATAAAAAATTTCTTCTGTGCTCGTTCGATTGACCTTGTCTGGCACAAGTTCCGGCAACCGCATAATATAATCCAATGCTGGATTAAAAGTCACCGTATAAATCATATTATAATTCCACCTCCCGTATACTTGTATATTTGCAATACTTCTTCTGGGTAATCTGTTCGGTAATGATACATGCCTGACTCAAAATTCCAAAGGAGACAGAGGAAATCTGATTGAACTTGCTACTATCAGCTAATACATAACGCATCAAACTTCTGTTCATTACTTCTCTTTTTACTTCTGCCTCTGTCACATCAGGGGTTGTATAACCATATTCTTCATGTACGCCGTTGGTTCCCAAAAAGCTCTTGGTAAAGTTATAATTCTTAAGCTGAGAAATGGTAATCTCTCCAACCATGGCATCTGTTGTCACCTTCATCTCTCCACCAAGCAAATATGCACGAATCCCTTTTTGTACCAAACGTCTTGCATGTTCGACACCGTTTGTAACCACTACTACCTTGCTGTTGTCTGGAAGATAATCAATCATATATCCAGTGGTAGAACCTGCATCAATAAAAATGAAATCATCTTCCCGAAGCAAATCTACTGCACATTGCGCAATGGACTTCTTTTCTTCTACTTTCTTTAATTTCTTTGATTCCATATCTTCTTCCACAGTCTGACGCTTATCTAAAATGGCAGTAGCGCCTCCATGTACCTTGTTAATCTTCCCTAATTTGTCCAAAGTATGCAAATCTCTACGAATTGTTGAATCGGAAATCTTTAATTCCTGACTCAATTCCTGTACTGTAACCGCTTTCCTTTCCTGTAATAATTGCAAAATAGCTTGTTGTCTTTGTTCTGATAACATAATTCACTTTCCTTTCTTTTTTAACAAACCCCATCTGCATTCAAGTTCAATCTTACCGCTCCTATTTAGTATTATTTTCTCATATTTTGCTATTTTTGTCAATATTTTCCGCCTTAGTTTCAGTCATTTTCTTTCATGCATTTTCATATATTTGCGTATTTACGTTGCGTACTTACATATTCATTTGCATTTACGAATATTTGCTTATTTCACCTGCTTATTTTTGCTCATTTTTGCTTATATCCCCTAAGTGTTTACTAGGAAAATGTTAGCAATCGTTCTGTTTCTTGCAAGCTCGCTTATAAAGCTACAGATTTACTTGATTACCTGTCCTGTATGCGTCCGTAGCCCCTTAGTGAAAGATACCATCAAAAAATGATTATGACCTTGTCCTGTATGCATCCGTAGCCCCTTAGTGAAAGATACCATCAAAAAATGATTATGACCTTGTCCTGTATGCGTAATTAGCCCTTTAGGGCGGATTACACATATAGAAGGGGTTGCCGCACTAAGAAAAATGTCACAAAATATAGTACATCATCTACAAATTCTATACTTTATTATGTATTTTGCCTTCTTCGTGCGACAGCCCCTTCTAAAGTAAAACCAATTTTATTTATGGTGGTGTTTGGAGACTAACAAGTAGTTTGCTGTATGAATTAGTGCAAAAGTTTATATAAATTCTCTTCTTTTGCAAAATTACTCATCTCCATCAAAAATAGCACTTGGCTCTTGGGATTATCCTCCAAAATTTTTGATACAGGTCCATTGTAGTATCTCAAATCCAATAAAATAATTTTTTGATAATCCTTAATCAAAAATGGGACAAAACTATGGGCAAAAGAATCTTTCACAATGACCAGTGTTTCCTTCTTCTTTGCCTTGGGATTTTCAATGGATACATAACCATAATTTCCTCCAAAATACACTGCATATTTATCTTTTTTCTCCAACTGTTTCATCTGATAAATACTTTTATAATGCTTTTTGTTCACAGTCACCCGCAAATTTTTTGGTAAGGCTGTAACCAGATACAAATCATCTTTCTTGGGGTTGCCTTCCAACACTTTAGAATATAAGGTGCCCAAAAAAGAATCACTGGCCAGTCTAGGTGCAAAAGAAGCATAGGAATCGACTGGCAAACCTATTTTTTGCGCATATTGTCCATAGGCTACATAGGCACCGTACAAATTCCAATGATGGTCCGTATGAAAATACACTTCCTTATCCGCCTCTTCCAAACTGGCTTGTACCTCCAAATAGGAAGTCCCAAGGTTATTTTTTAACTTTCTTTTTACGCCTTCCGCATCATACAATACACTCCATTTGGGCATCTGCTTTTTCAAAACCTGTCCCGGCGAAGGAACCAGCAAAGCAGTAAACCGTTCCTCTCCTACCGTTTCTTTTAGTCGTTCTAATATTTGTACATTCAAGTCTATTCTTTTTTCAGATAACTGGCTATCCAATTCCTGTTGAAAATAATAGCCCTCTTTTCCCATATATACACCATGAATCAGATTTTTCCCCCACAGCTTTTCTAATTTTGTGGACAAGGCCATCCATTCATCTCTCTGGTAAAACTGGTCATTAACCGCCTCTTCCAAGTCTTTTTGCATATTTCCCTTGCAAATATCAGATTTGTTCCAAGAAGGCAGTTGTGCCAGATACCGATTTTCATTTTCCGAAAACTTCCGCTGGGGAAGAAGAAAAATACACATACCGGCAGCCAGTAAACTTCCTAAAAAAACAGCCACAAAAGTCAACTGCAAGATTTGTTTCTTCATGCGCTTCTCCTCCCATCAAAAACGAAAATATAAAAATGGATTATAGCTTCCACTCACAATATAGGCCATAGATAAAAACAGTAACAAAAGTGCAAATAGCGGTTGTAAGATTTCTTTGGCAGAGTCCAATACCACTTTTTGACTGATCTGCTTCGGAAAACCTGTGGCCCCCACTGCACCTAGCAAAAGTAGTATTTTCGCCTGATTCCAGTCATACAAGGCAAGGGTATTGCCTATTTTTACACCAATTCCTATCATGCCTGCCAATACGACACCCAGCTTTTCCACCTGCTCCTGCGAAAATAAAACCCAGCCAAAGACAATCGCTAACAAGGTATAGCCATGCTGTCCCAGTCCCAGCAGCCCTGTCACAAACCAATTTCTTTTCTTT
>JAFORL010000194.1 GCA_017393285.1 Lachnospiraceae bacterium | reverse complement strand
TGACGTAGTCAACCTTTTTTGTAACACATCTGCATAAAGTTTACAGATTTTACTTTATGGCTCAGCCACCATAATCGGTGGCTGACCATTATTATTATATCAAACTATGCAAAGGTGTTACAAAATAATTATATCAGGTCACATTTTTGATGCATACATCGGGGTGGTATACAATAAAATCATAGAGATATTGTGCCAAAAGTTGCTTGTTTTGGCATAAGTTTTCATCTAATGCAATATAGTCTTGTGACGTTTGTTGCTTTGTCTTAAAAATTGGTAATGTAGAGCCAGTATAAACCGGAAGGAAAAAGCCGGTTTGCTTGGTGTAACAAGTTTCCTTGGTGGCAGGTTGCTGGAAAGATTTATCAATGAAATTGGCTAAACTTTTGTGCATGGCATAATCTTCTAATGGCAAATATACATAATGTTTATAATCTTTATAAAAATGATATAAGGTGTCATATACCGGTTTTACCACCAAGGAAATATGGCTTCCTTTGATTTGCAGATAGGCATCTTGGACTTCCCAAGTATAAGTAGCGTTGCCGATGGTGGCTGCAAGTGTACCGTTTAATAGGAATAATCCGTCGTCAAAGGCAACTTCTACCGTTGAAAGAATAGTTTCTTTTTGAAGAAAGGCAATAAAGATGTAGAAGTTGGATAAGGCTAACATGCCTGTCAAATCTTCTCTATTGTGTAACAACAAAATCTCTTCCAATGCTTGAAAACTTTCAGTATGATTTGCACGTTTTTCGGTGTGAAAATTTTGATACAATTTGGTTAATTGTTTCCCTGAATACCTGTCTTTTCGTGTGATGCCAGTAAAGCCTTCCAGGGTCTTTAACTTACAATTTTCCAATGAAAATAAATGTTTCCATGGACGAAAATATTTGTATAAATCTAATTGCTGGGCTGAAAAACAAGCTGGAATTTCCATTTCATGTTGTTTACATTTTTCAATTAAAAAGGGAAAATCAAAGTGGCTGCCATTAAAATCCACAAAAAGTGCATAAGAAGAAGCAAAGGTGATAAAATCTTGTAAGATTCTTGCTTCGCTTTGGTAATCATCAGCAAACCATTGTTTGCAATGCCATTGGTTTTCAGAAAAATACAGGCAGCCAATCAGGTATAGAGCGGAAGTTTTCGCTGCTAATCCGGTGGTTTCGATATCAACATATAAAACTTTTTCTATAGGTACAGAAAAAGGAAAATCTGTTGTTTCTTTACAGGGGCAATCAAATATTTTCATAGGATCTCCTTCTTGATATGGTTCCAAAGTTTCATTGTTTTGCTTGGCTTGTAAATCGTTTGGCAATCTGCCTATAGTACAAGGTTATGCTTCATGCTCTGATGAACAGAAGACTTGTGCTATTATTCTATGGATTAGTATACAGAAGGAGAAATTCTTATGCAAGCTATATTTTGTAACGACCAACAATTCCATATGTGTAAACAGAAAAAAAGTCTGCTTTAGATACAAACGTTATATCCTGTAGAAGAAAAATACCATTGCAGGAGCATATAAAGTCAAGAGAATACAAGGCAAAGTTATAAGCGTGACATAATCCAGATGGAAACGACATAGAATAGTAAAAAAATGCGAGGCTTGTAATGAAAAGCTATATTGAAGAAAGAGCGATTGAAATTGCAAACTATATTGTGGATGAAAATGCTACGGTAAGGCAGGCTGCAAAACAATTTGGTATCAGCAAGAGTACTGCGCATAAAGATTGTGTGGAGCGGGTAAAGGCAATCAATCCATCCTTGGCAAGGGAGGTAAGAAAGGTTTTAGATTTGAATAAATTAGAAAGACATTTACGTGGAGGAATGGCAACCAAAGAGAAATATTTACATGAAAAAATGTAGTTTTTTTGCAACCCTACATTTCTTTATTCTTGTTGTAAGTAAAGTTACAAGGGAACAGTTCAGCTTCTCGGCCGAAGGTGTTACCTTATGATGCGGGGGGCACGATTTTTGGGGTTGACAAAAAGAAGAGGCTTCAATAAAATAATAGTACACTGTGTTAGTCTTGGAAAAAGGTAGGGCAGGAGTTACTGCGAATGGTAAGAATTTCCTTGTTTTTAGACTGCACGAAGTTCCTGGGGATAAACGAAATAGAAAAAGAGAGAAGGATGTGTAAAGATGAAAAAAAAGATAAAACAAAAGAAAAATTTAGGAAAGAGATTTCTTGCAGGAGCATTGGCATTCACCTGTTTGGTGCAACCTGTAGATTTTGCCAGTGCCAAGACCTATTATTTTACCAAGTTTGGATCCGTTGGCAAACATGCCCCTTATAAATCGGATTCGATTGATAATGAAGTATACAAACGTGCGCTATATTATGCACCATTTGATAAGGCTACACAAAGTAAAACCTATGATTTTGATCAAGATGGTACAAAAGAAAAAGTTACTTTTTCTGGTAAAATCGCTAACTCTGGAGTTAAAAGTGTTACAATTAGTATAAATGGAAATGCTGTGGATTACGATTTCGGAGAGCGTTGTAACACAGATGCCATGATGTTCTTTGTGGAAGAGGTAGATGGTGAAAAAATCGGCATAATCCACTTGGGCTATTGCGGAGAAGAAAGTGTAATTTTATTTCATTGGACGGATGAAGATGATTTGGAACTGTTAAAAGAGCTTGATGGGAAAAGTCATATAAATGCATATGCTGCAACGGATAAAGCTGATAATACAGAGTATTTATATGTGGAAGATAGTATACAGTTATGCAGTCCAAAACAGTGGCCTGCACAATTTAAAAAATATAAAAAGAAAAAGAATGTGTCTGTTACCAAAAGGATCTTTCGTAAATATAGTTATGGAGTTTCTGGTTTAACATTGGAAGGAAAAGATATATATTATGAAGTTGGAAGAGCTTACGAATAAGACAGGATTGTGTCGCTGAATAGGCATTTATGCCAATTACAGAGATGAAAGCTGGATATAGAAACAAAAAACCACGGGATAACGATTACCCGTGGTTTTTTGCGTTTTATATATGCTTCGCAAGAAGTAGTAGTGCTTCTTGCTTCCTAGTCAAATTCTAATCTAAAAGAATTTTTGCAGCATCAGCATCTGTTTCGCTAGTAGATTCTGTAACCTCAGTTGCTGTTCCGTTCTCTGTAGATGTCTCTTCTAAAGTGCTGGTTTCACTTACAGATAATGCGACTGCATTGATTCTGGTTTCGCTTTTTAATCGATAGTATCGAGCGCGGGATACCTTAATCTTACGATTCAAGACACTCTTGGTTCCACCACCCTGTCTCCATTTCCAATTCTGTTCAATCAAAGTGATGGTACCATCTTCGTTGATGGATTTTGCAATTGCCCAATGTGTTGTTCCATGATTGGTATTGGTTGCAACGATATCTCCAACTTGTGGAGTGGTTACCTTTACAAAACTATCACCTTTTGCAAGTGGGGTTCTGTTATGTAATAAATTATTCACATCACGATGATAAACTGTTTTGTAATATCTTTTTACGAAAGCGGCACATGAATAAAAGCGATTGCTTCCGTCGTTGCCACCTTTTCGGTAATATGCATGTACACCATTGAAGCTATCTACAACTTGTTTGGCACTTTTGTAGATGGTAATCTTCTTTTGGATATATCCTGTTGCTGCGTATGTTGAGTTTCTTTCTGGTACAACAATAGTTGCAATGATTGCGACTGCTATAAAGAACAGAGACAACCTTTTGATTTTGTTTTTCATAAAAGTAGTTCTTCCTTTCCTGCTTTTAGAATAGCATACTCGGGTTTTCTTGTTTCATTTCGCGCCTTTCGGAACCTCACAACGTCTTAATTCTAACAAAATTCTTACAAAAAAGCAACGAAAATCCCTATATTTTAAAAATCTTGTAAGAATATAACAAAATTAATTTGGGTTTTTGTTAAAAATAAACATAAAAAAGTATAAAAATGTGATTTGATTGTGAAAAATACAAATTAGTCAATAAAAGCGAAAAAAAATCAATAGACTTTGTAAATGCGAAAATTACTCCATCTTTTGTTGAAATTCCTTTTCTAATGCGATAAAATGATAAATGGGTAAGAAATTATAATGCAAAAAGTATAGTCGCTATGAAGATTTTGAACCCGGATTAGAAAATATAAAATGTGTAGAAAACAGGAGCAAGTCATATATGTAAGTTGATGCACAAGAAAGGAAGGACAATGAAATGAGAGGTGCAACATTCAAAGGTGGAACGCATCCATATGATGGGAAAGATTTATCAAAAAATTTCCCAATACAACCATTGGAAGCATGTAAAGAAATGGTGTATCCATTATCACAGCATATTGGTGCACCAGCGGAAGCAATTGTACAAGTGGGCGATACTGTAAAAGTCGGTCAAACAATTGCAAAAGCAGCTGGTTTTGTATCTACGGATATTTGCAGCGCAGTATCTGGAACAGTGACGAAAATAGAACCAAGATTAACCGTTTCCGGTGCGATGGTGCAATCTATTATAATTGAAAATGATGAACAGAATACAGCGATAGCCGGGCTTGGTGAGAAAAGGGCATTAGATGAACTTTCGAAGGAGGAAATCCGCAAGTACATACAAGAAGCCGGTATCGTAGGTATGGGAGGCGCAGGTTTCCCTACCCATGTAAAATTATCTCCAAAGGATGATTCTGCCATAGATTATGTGTTGGTCAATGGAGCAGAATGTGAACCTTATTTGACTTCTGACTATCGCATGATGTTGGAGCAACCAGAACGTATTGTGGGTGGATTGGAAGTAATCCTTACTTTGTTCGAAAATGCAAAAGGTTTGATTTGTATTGAGGATAACAAACCGGAAGCCATCAGAATTATGAAAGAAGTGGTAAAGAACATTGAAAGAATAGATGTAAAAGTCTTGAAAACAAAATATCCACAGGGAGCAGAACGTACATTGATTTATGCTGCAACCGGCAGAAAAATCAATTCTAAATTGTTGCCTGCGGATGCAGGATGTGTGGTAAATAATGTGGATACTGTAATTTCGATTTTCAATGCAGTATGTGAAAGTACACCATTGCTGAGAAGAATTGTTACCGTAACAGGAGATGGTGCAAATGCTCCAAGAAATTTTCAAGTGCCAATCGGTATGTCTTATGAAAAAGTCTTAGAAGCAGCGGGTGGTTGCAAGCCGGAGACAGTGAAATTTGTCTCAGGTGGCCCGATGATGGGAATGGCCCTATACCAGTTAGATGTGCCGGTTATGAAGACTTCATCAGCTTTGTTATGTATGATCAGAGATGAAGTTGCAGACTTTGAACCAACTGCTTGTATTCGTTGTGGCAAGTGTGTATCCGTTTGTCCGAGTAATTTAGTACCACAAAAAATGCTTGCATGTGTGGAAAAAAACGATATGGAAGGCTTTGTGAAATTACATGGCATGGAATGTTATGAATGTGGTTCCTGTACCTATATCTGCCCGGCCAAACGTAGATTGACACAAGCATTTAAACAGGCAAGAAGAAGTGTGATTGATAGTAGAAAAAAATAGGGAGGAATATGTGTTGAGTAAGTTATATCGTGTGTCGTCTTCTCCACATGTGAGAAATCGGATTTCGACAAGTTCAATTATGAAAGATGTAGTAATTGCATTATTACCGGCATGTGCAGTTGGTGTTGCAGTATTTCGTTTGCCGGCATTGTTGGTTTTGCTTACTACCTGTGCTACTAGTGTATTAACAGAATATTTGTATTCGGTTTTGATGAAAAAGAAAGTAACAACAGGTGATTATAGTGCACTTGTGACAGGCTTGTTGTTGGGAATGAATTTACCACCTTCCATACCTTTGTGGATTGCAGCTTTAGGTAGTGTTTTTGCTATTTTAGTTGTCAAAGAAGTATTCGGTGGCTTGGGACAGAACTTTATGAATCCTGCTTTGGGAGCAAGGTGTTTTCTTATGATTTCTTTTGCAAGTAGAATGACCCATTTTACATTAGATGGTGTGAGTTCTGCTACCCCGTTGGCTATTGTGAAAAATGCCTCCAGAAGTCAATCGGTTGTGGATGCATTAGGGGAGCAGGGAATCAATCTTCTCAATATGTTCCTTGGCTATACGGGTGGAACCATTGGCGAGACTTCTACCATTGCTTTGTTGATTGGTGCCGGTTATTTATTTTTGAGAAAGGTGATTTCTTGGGAAATTCCGGTTACTTACATAGGTAGTTTTCTTGTGTTTGCCTTGTTGTTTGGTGGATACGGTTTGGATGGTCAGTATTTGGCTGCCCAGCTTTGTGGTGGTGGTTTGATGCTAGGTGCATTTTTTATGGCTACAGATTATGTGACAAGTCCCATTACAAAAAAAGGAAAAATTATTTTTGGATTATGTTTGGGAATTTTAACCGGAATTTTCAGAATCTTTGGTGGGAGTGCAGAAGGGGTATCTTATGCCATTATCTTTTGTAATTTGTTGGTGCCATTGATTGAACGTATTGCAATTCCGAAGCCATTTGGATATGTAAAAGAGAAATAGCGTTGATTTTATTATAAGAATATACGAAGTATGCGTGAAAGCATTACTTTTTAAGAAGGAGGTTGGAATTGTGGGACAAATAAAACAAAATTCGATGATTATCAAAGACGCTTGTATTTTGTTTTTGATTACAGTGATTGCCGGTACCTTGCTAGGCTTGGTGAATCAGGTGACATTACAGCCTATTGCAGATGCAAATGCAAAGGCAAAGGAACAGGCTTACAAAGTCGTTTATGAAAATGCAACGAGTTTTCAGGAAAATAGCCAAATCAATCAGCTGTTGGAAAAACAGAGTTATGAGGGGGCGCAAATAAATGAGGTATTAGAAGCTGTGAATCAGAAACAGGAAGTGATTGGTTATGTACTGAATATGACTGCAAAAGAAGGCTATGGTGGTGATGTGGTCTTTACGATTGGTGTAACGAAAGCGGGAGATATGACAGGATTTTCTGTTTTATCACATAATGAAACGGCTGGTTTGGGTGCCAATTGTACAAGTGCAGAATTTGCTGCACAATTTGTCGGTTTACAAGGACCGGAGATTGCCTATACCAAAGATGGTGCCAAAGATGAAAGTACATTTGATGCCTTGAGTGGAGCAACCATTACTTCTAAGGCTTTGACAAAAGGAATCAATGCAGGGTTAGCTTTTTTGCATGAAAATAATTATACAACAGAAGGAGGACAATAAAATGAATCGGTATGTAGAGCGTTTATATAACGGAGTAATAACAGAAAATCCTACTTTTGTTTTGATGTTAGGTATGTGTCCGACTTTGGCGGTTACGTCTTCTGCCATAAATGGTTTAGGAATGGGATTGACTACCACAGTTGTCCTTACTGCATCCAATATGGTGATTTCTGCCATGCGTAAGATGATACCGGATAAAGTTCGTATTCCGGCATTTATTGTCATTGTGGCATCCTTGGTAACTATGGTGCAGCAATTGTTACAAGCATATGTGCCTACTTTATATGCTGCATTGGGGATCTATATTCCTTTGATTGTTGTAAACTGTATTATTTTAGGTAGAGCAGAGTCTTATGCTTCAAAAAACAATGTGTTGCTTTCTGTTTTTGATGGTTTGGGAATGGGATTAGGTTTTACCTTTGGTTTGACATCTATTGGAGTATTTCGAGAGCTATTGGGAAGTGGTACGGCATTTTCTTTTAACTGTATGCCAAAACAATTTGAGCCGATTACGATATTTGTATTGGCACCGGGTGCATTTTTTGTCTTGGCATGTTTGACAGCCTTACAAAATAAATTAAAATTGCCTTCTGCCACCAATCAGAATACGGATCATACCATTTCCTGTGGTGGAAATTGTGGGGCTTGTGCAGGAACCGTATGTGCTGCAAATCATGGAATTATTGAAGCAGAAAAGGCAGCAAAAAAAGCGGAACAAATACGAATTGCAAAAGAAAAAGCAGTCCAGAAAGCTGCTGAGAAAAGTCAGCAGGAAAAAAAGGAGGAGTAGGCTAGATGCAGAGTTTAATTTTAATTATGATTAGTGCAGCCCTTGTCAATAATGTTGTCTTAAGTCAATTTCTTGGTATTTGTCCTTTTTTGGGGGTTTCCAAAAAGATTAATACGGCTGCCGGAATGGGCGCAGCTGTAATTTTTGTTATGACATTGGCTTCGTTTATTACCAGTGTGTTATATAAATTGTTACTTTCTCCTTTTGACTTGACCTATTTGAATACCATTGTATTTATTTTAGTCATTGCCGCTTTGGTACAATTTGTAGAAATGGTATTAAAGAAAATGGTAGAAAGTTTATATCAGGCTTTGGGTGTGTATCTTCCATTGATTACTACCAACTGTGCAGTATTGGGAATTGCCATTATCAATGTGCAGAAGGAATATTCCATTTTGACCAGTGTGGTAAATGGGTTCGGAACTGCTTTAGGTTTTACCATTGCCATTGTGATTTTGGCAGGTATTCGTGAACGATGCGAAGATAATGATATTCCAGAGTCCTTTAAAGGAACACCGATTGTCCTGATTATTTCTGGATTGATGGCAATTGCATTCTGCGGATTTGCAGGATTGATATAGGAGGTGTAACAATGGAAATGACACAAATTATAATTGCCGGAGCGGTGATTGGTGTAACGGGTCTGCTCATTGGGTTATTATTAGGTATTGCCGGTAAGATTTTTGCAGTGGAAGTAGATGAAAAAGAGGTAAAAATCAGAGAAGCATTGCCGGGAAATAATTGCGGAGGCTGCGGATATGCCGGTTGTGATGCTTTGGCTCATGCAATTGTGCAAGGAGATGCTGCTAGCAATGCTTGTCCGGTAGGTGGAGAAGCGGTAGCAAAAGAAATTGCCGGCGTGATGGGAATAGCAGCCGGAGACATGGTAGAAGAAGTTGCTTTTGTCAAGTGTAATGGTACTTGTGAACATGCAAGTGTGAAATATGAATATTATGGTATACAAGATTGTCAAAGTGCAAGCATGGTTCCGGGAAAAGGGGATAAGTCTTGTAACTATGGCTGCATGGGATTGGGTTCTTGCGTGAAGGTTTGTCCTTTTGACGCCATTCACATTGTCAATGGTGTTGCAAAGGTAGATCAGGAAAAATGTAAGGCCTGCAAAAAGTGTATTGCAGTTTGTCCGAAACATATCATTGAGCTGGTACCAAAGAAGTCCAAGGTTCGTGTTATGTGTAGTTCAAAAGACAAGGGACCAGAGGTTCGTAAAGTATGTGATACAGGGTGTATCGGCTGTAAAATTTGTGAAAAACAGTGTAATTTTGATGCAATCCATGTGGAAAATAATATTGCAAGCATTGATTATAGTAAATGTAAAGTATGTGGTTTGTGTGCGATGAAATGTCCATCGAAAATTATTACAGCAAGAGACGGTGCTGTTCTAAAATAAGGAAAAATGAAAAGCGGGGTCTGACCTTTCAGGTTGGAGCCCGTTTTGTGAGAAATAAAAAAGTTAAAAAATGGTAAAGGATATACAGAATGGGAAGAAAGAAAAAAGAAACGATATCTGTGGCGGTGGTTACAAGATATATCGAAAATTCGCAATTGATTGTAGATTTATTGCAGGCAGAATATAATAAGAAAGTGGTAGTTGCCTGTTTTTATGATGGAGAAGCCTTGACGGAGTATGAATCCGGACAGGTTTGGGATTGTATTTTTTTGGGATTGGAATTTGAAAAATTTGCTTCGTATGCAGATATTCAACTGGTGTGTGAGAAATATACCAATAGTCATATTGTTGTGTTTACAGAAGAAATTTCAGTATTAATATATCATGACATGACAGAAATAGGGGTAAATTTGTGTTGTTCCCTTCCAGTGAGGCATTCTCATGTTCGGGGTGTCATAGATAAATTGTTAGTGAAAAAAGAAGA
>JAFORL010000193.1 GCA_017393285.1 Lachnospiraceae bacterium | reverse complement strand
TTTTTATGTAATAGGAAATTGCGATGCAATTACCTATTACATAAAAAACGCTCCGCGAGGATGCGCAGACCGCGGAGATGGAGTTAATTGCTGCGCAATACCGCGGTCGCGCTAGAGTTTTGCAAGCAAAACTCTTTGTTCTGAAGGTGTTATCAGCAGATTGTTTCTGCAAGTACACTTGCTATAAAACAGATCTAGTTGATAACCTGTTCTGTATGCGTGTGAATCCTGACAGACCGGAAACGGTAACTCTTCTCCACGCAAACTTCGGATTGTATAGGTGCTGCCCGGCAGTTCTGTCTCTTTATTTTTGATAAAATTGGACAAATCGATCCATACGACTGCTCATATTTTCGAATAACATATCTAGGATTGTCATTGCTACCATAGATTCTACTACAACTACAGCACGAGGTACAATGATGGGATCATGTCTTCCTTTGATGTTGATATCAATATTTTCACCATTATTTGATATGGTGGATTGGGTGCTGGCAATAGAAGGGGTAGGCTTTATGGCAGCTCTTACAATGATTTCGGAGCCGTCGCTGATACCACCTAAGATTCCACCGGCATGGTTGGTTTTCTTTTGTACACCTCGTTCACTCATGAAGAAACTGTCATTATTTTCACTACCATACATGGTAGCAGCCTGAAAACCAGATCCAAATTCCACACCTTTCACAGCACCAATAGACATGATGCCTTTGGCGATATTGGCATCTAATTTTTCAAAGACTGGTTCTCCTATGCCTGCAGGCATACCGGAAACAATACATTCTATAATACCACCGGTAGAGTTTTGTTGTTGCATGGTTTCTGCTAAATAATCTTCTGCCTGAGCGGATGCCTGTAAATCCGGCATATAAAGTGGACTTTGAGAAATGTTTGCTTTATCACAGTTTGCGTAATCAATCGTAATAGGTCCAATGGACTTGGTATATGCACATACTTCAATTCCAACGGTTTGAAGCACAAGGGAAGCAATTGCGCCGCCGGCTACACGACCGATGGTTTCACGTCCGGAAGAACGTCCCCCACCCCGATAATCACGGAAACCATATTTTTGATCAAAGGAATAATCTGCGTGTCCAGGACGATAATAACTTGCTATTTCGCTATAATCCTGTGAGCGTTGAGAAGTATTTCGAACAATCATGGAAATTGGAGTGCCAGTGGTACGTCCTTCAAATACACCGGAAAGAATTTCAATTTCATCGCCTTCTTTTCTAGGTGTGGAATACTTGGTTGTACCTGGTTTTCTGCGGTTCATAAATGGTTGAATACGTGCTTCATCTAAATATAATCCAGCAGGGCAACCGTCTACAACTACGCCAATTCCTTTGCCGTGGGATTCTCCCCATGTTGAAATTCGAAAATGATTACCGTAATGTGATCCTGCCATAATATAACTTCCTTTCTTTATGTAAACGATATCTGAAAGCCAATGTGCTAACAGCTTTTTTTCAAGTGTTTCATATAATCTTTATTATATAAAAAATGTAAAATGGTTGCAACTGTGGATTTTCAGAAAAGTGGGACAAATCTGTGAAATATGCATAGAATATAACAAAGAAAAAGAAATAGGTCTACAATATGTATGAATTGGGGAAGGAAAAAATATGAAGCTGGAAGAAAGAAGTTATTTGGTGATTGAAGATAATACGATTTATGAAGTCGATCGAAATTGTTTAGAGGGAAAACAAATCATCAGTTATGAAAATGCAGAAAACAAGGTAGAGCCAACAGTTTGGGATGTTGGCTCTAGAATAGCTACTTCGATTAAGAAAGCCTAGTAAGTAATCTTAGAAAGAAAGATTTCCATTACAGCAGCATAGAATTAGGATAATCCAGATGAGACTATTGGAATCTCCATTGCATCCGCCAAAACCACCGAAACCATTGTTTCCGCAGCAGCAGCTTAACAACAGAATCCACAAAATACAAGAACATCCTCCATCATTATTACATCCACATCCGGTGTTACAGTTTGTTGCAGCTAAATCACTCATAGCCAACCTCCAAATTCTTTTTACAATCTTATTCTATGCAGGAGAGCTTGTATACTTTCCTGAAAAATAAAAAGATGTTACAAAAAACATGATTTCATGCATGTAACTGGTTGCCTGGAAGGGTATGCAAAGTGTGGCCAATAGGGTTACTTACTTAATTATAAAAGGAGTGAAACATTTGAATCGAGTCAGGACAGCATTGCAATTAGATAAAATCTATCAACAAGGATACGTGGGAGAAGGGGTTACTACTGTGATTTTTGATACAGGGGTAAATCATAAACATCCGGATTTAAAGGGACAGGTACTGGCGTTTTTGGATTGTGTGAATGGAAGAAGAAATTGTTATGATGATAATGGACATGGTACACATATTGCAGGTATTCTTGCAGGGACAGGCGTGGCATCCAGAAAAAAATATCAAGGGGTAGCACCTGGTGGGAAATTGGTAATCGTAAAAATATTAGATGCCAATGGAAATGGAAAATTAAAAAGTATCATACAAGGGATAGATTGGGTTTTGTGCCATCAACAAACCTATCATATAAAAATCGCAAATATTTCTTTGGGTGCTGCGATGCATATGCGGGGAGATTCTGAACTGGTAAAAAAAGTGGAAGATTTATGGGATGCAGGTATTGTTGTATGTGTTGCTGCGGGAAATCAAGGACCGGAGTTGCAGAGTATTGGGGCACCGGGAAATAGTAGAAAGGTGATTACCGTTGGTGTCTGGGATGATGAAGGGGTGGAAATGCATGGCAGGATGGTGGATGGCTATTCAGGTAGAGGACCTACTGTAGATTGTATAAAAAAACCAGATGTTGTTACGATGGGAAGTAACATTATGAGTTGTAATGGAAAAGGAACTTCCCAATTATATACAAGAAAAAGTGGAACTTCTATGGCAACACCAATTGTAAGTGGAAGCATTGCTTTGTTGTTACAACGTTATCCCCATATGACCACACGAGAAGTGAAAATTAGAATCAAAGAAACGGCAATTTCTATGGGATTGCCCCATTTTAGACAGGGATGGGGCAAGTTGAATGTGATGGATCTGATGCGATAGACCTAAGGGGATGGGGGAGGAATGATTTATTCTACAGGATTTGCAAATAATCCGATTGCAGGATGGGTATAAGTACATGCCAGAAACAAAATAGCCATTGCAAAAACCAGGTAAGGGTATATAGAATCAGTTTTTTTGTTGGCATTTTTGTAACTGCGCCAGAATAGGAGACCGACACAGATGAAAAATAAAGAGATATCTACAGGCGCATAATTTTTTCCTATGATGCCTGTATAGGTATAGAATAAAACAGGGAGCAGCCAGGTACTGAATAATATATTTTGACATAGGGTTCGTACAAGATCAGGATAGGATTGCTGTAAATAATAATAGACAATAGGTAAGTATAAAAGACTAGGGAAAAAAATGAGTTTCATGTGTTCAAAGGTGGACTCGTTGATAGGGAAAAATAGTCCAATCCAAGGATTTTGTCCTGTCCAATCGTACACAAAATGAAAGAGTGTACCTGCAATAGAAGTTCAGAGAAAACCAACCAATAAATTTGTTTTTAATTTTTGCATTATAACACCTCCTGCAGTAAGATATGTATGGTTTGCTAAAAATATGTATTTTTGTTCTAATCCGTTCCCAATAGCAGGCTACAGTTGGGAATAATAGTTCGTTCTATTTACACAGTTACATTTGGTTTACATTTACAGAAGAGTAGGGTATAATTAGATGTTGCAGGAAAAGCAATAGATAAGGAGCGTTTTACCAATGGAAAATATAGGATTACAGACAAAAGACTATTATTTTGATTTGCCACAGGAACAAATCGCACAGGATCCTTTACAAGATCGTGCCAGTTCCAGATTGTTAGTTTTAGATAAAAAAACCGGTGAGAGAAAACATCAGGTATTTCGAAAAATAAAACAGTATTTAAAGCCGGGAGATTGCTTAGTATTGAATAATACAAAGGTAATTCCAGCGCGGTTGATTGGGGAAAAAGCCCAGACTGGAGCCAAAGTGGAGTTGCTATTGTTGAAACGTATGGAAAATGATGTATGGGAAACTTTAGTAAAGCCAGGGAAAAAAGCCAGAGAGGGTGCACAGATTCTTTTTGGAAATGGTTTGCTAAGAGGTGAAATTATCAAGGTACAAGAAGATGGAAATCGTTTGGTAAAATTTTATTATGAGGGTATTTTTGAGGAAATTTTAGACCAATTAGGACAGATGCCCTTGCCACCCTATATTACCCATCAGTTAGAAGATAAGAATCGCTATCAGACAGTTTATGCGAAATTTGAGGGTTCTGCTGCCGCCCCTACGGCAGGTTTGCATTTTACAAAAGAGCTGTTGCAGGAAATTCAAGATATGGGTGTAAAATTGGCATACGTAACCTTGCATGTAGGCTTAGGTACGTTTCGTCCTGTAAAAGTTGAAAATGTTTTGGAACATCATATGCATACAGAATTTTATCAGGTGGATTCGGAAGCTGCAGATTTGATTAATGCAACCAAAGAAGCCGGAAATCGAGTGATTTGTGTAGGAACCACCAGTTGTAGAACCATAGAGTCGGCAGCAGATGAAAATGGTAAAGTGATAGCCGGTTGTGGCAATACAGATATATTTATATATCCGGGATATCAATTCAAGGTATTAGATTGTCTCATTACTAATTTTCATTTGCCGGAGTCTACTTTATTGATGTTGGTTTCTGCTTTGGCAGGACGGGAACATGTTTTAGAGGCATATAAAGAAGCAGTAGAAGAAAAATATCGCTTTTTCTCTTTTGGAGATGCCATGTTTATTACAAATGATATACAGGAACAGGATCAGAAATAAAGAAAATGCGGAAGCATTATGTTAGGCATTACAAATGATATACAGGAAGAGGATTAGAAATAAAGGGGTCCTTGCTTGTATAGATTTTGTTTATATGTAATCAAACAGAAAGGGGCTGTTGCAGGAAGAGAGCAAGACACAGAATATAGTACAGAAACTGTAAATAATGAACTATATTTTGTGCTGTTTTCTTCCTATGACAGCCCTATTTTGTTACCTATGAAAACACTTTTAATGTAAACAGACATGGCAGTTTATTGACAACTGTTAGGTACAAAAGTAATGTATTTTATGAAAAAATTTGATAATTATGGAAATTTAAAATTTCCATTGCAGATTCCTTTTCCTCTTCTGTATAGAAATCAATATACAAAACACCGTTGGTTTCTTCTCGATTGTGTTCAATTCCTATATTTTTTAAATTGATATCATGACTGGCTAAGATGGTTGCAATAATGGCAATGGCACCTTTTTTGTCATCCACGGCAATGTGCAGGGTGTGGTTTTGCTTCAAGACACCAATTGGTTTTTTGGGAATGCTGTCTCTGTAATCCTTGGAGGATTGAAAGAAGTCTGTTAAAAACTGACTATCTTTTTCTTTTATTCCCTGTTTCATTCTTTGTAAATATGCAATATATGCATCTATACATGTTGAAATGCTAGTTGCGTTTGTCAGACAAATATTTTCCCACATAACTGGAGAGGAGGAAGCAATTCTTGTAATGTCTTTAAAACCACCTGCTGCCAAAGCATGCATATGCTCTTGGGCATCGTCGGAATCTTTGACTAGGTTTACCAAGGAGGCTGCAATGATATGTGGCACATGGCTGATGGCAGCTACAATATCATCATGTTGTTTGGGCTCTAACACAACGGGAATAGAGCCGATGTCAGATATTAATTGTTCCATATATGAAATGGTGAAAGCAGGAGTTTGTTGGGTAGGCGTCAAAATGTAAAAGGCATTCTCTAAAAGTTGTCTGGTAGAATTTTCATAGCCTGTTTTTTCAGAGCCTGCCATAGGATGTCCGCCAATAAAATTTGCTTCCAAGCCTAATGCGGAAACCGCTTCATGAATATTTCCCTTTACACTGCCAACATCTGTTAAAATGCAATTTTTCTGCATGGTTTCTTTTAATTCTTTTAAATAATCAATATTGCGAAGCACAGGTGCACATAAAAAAATTAAATCACAGGAAGAAAATACACCATCAAAGGAAGAAACAATGTCTGTTAAGGTTCCTTCTTCTTTTGCTAGCAATAAGTTTGGGTTGGTATGTGTAGGGTGATAATCGTATGCGTAAATTTTGGCATTGGGATAAATAAATCGTAAGTTTCTGGCAATGGAGCCGCCGATTAATCCAAAACCGACAAATCCAAAGGTAGATGGTGTTTTCATTCTCATAAGTATAGATCCTTTCTATGTCAAATTTATTCGTTGGTATCTGTAGTAGTAGTAGTAGTAGCTGGTTTAGGCTTTGTTGTTGCTACTGGGGAGGCTGCTGGTGTAGCTTCGCTGGTATAACTGGAGCGATGAAGCTGACACATACTGGTAGGAGCACTACCCGCAAAGTATTCTATGCGAACCGTACTGCCATCTTTTGCATAAGGACAGGTGGCAGGATTTGCCAAAAGTCCGGATTTACTACAAATTTTTGCAGATACAATGGAGCTTGGTTTGGTGAAATTTTTGCTTGGTAAATCTGCGTGAATTTTTTCCATAATGGTCTTCCATATGGTCTTATGGAAGGTTGCGTTGGATAAAGACTGATTGGTATCATAACCCGTCCATATACCTGCACAATAATATGGAGTATAACCGACAAACCATGCATCAACAGAACTGGTAGTAGTACCAGTTTTTCCGGCTACCGGTATGGAATTTACAGAAAAATTGGCTGCGGTACCGGTACCTCTGGTTACTACGTCTTTCATGGCATCTGTTAGCAAAAAAGCGGTAGATGCTTTCATCACTTGTTTACTTTTTGATTTATTCTTTAACAAGACTTTGCCATTGTGGTCACAAATTTTAGTATATAAAATTGGTGTCTGATACTTGCCGTTATTGGCAATCGCACTATAGGCAGCAGTAATTTCGTAGTTTGTAACGCCGTAGGTTAGTCCACCTAATGCCAAAGCTAAGTTGCGATCGTTATGGGATAAGCTGGAATCGGTAACCAAAGTGGTAAATTCCAAATTTTTAAGATATTTCAATGCAACATCCGGTGTGACTTCAGCCATGGTTTTGACAGTTACCACGTTCATAGAGTTGGTTATGGCATCTCGGATTGTGGTAAGTCCACGGTAGCTTCCATTCCAATTCTTGACTTGTTTATTGGTGCCTGGATAGGTATAAGGCGCATCTTCAAAGGTAGTTGCCAATGTCATGTTTTTGGCGTCTAATGCCGGTAAATAAGCAGACAACACTTTGAAAGTGGAACCTGGCTGGCGTTTGGAATCGGTTGCGCGGTTTAGGGTACGATTTGCTGTTTTCTGCCCTCTACCACCCACTAGCGCTTTGACTTTTCCAGTGGAAGGTTCCATCAGGACAAAGGATAACTGCGGTTGTAAAGAGAAGGTAATTTGCTCGCCAACTACAGTGGTTCCTTTTTTTTGGGTACAGGCATTTTTAAACTCTTTAATCCATTTTTTTCCTGTTTTTTCGTTGCTAAAGGTTAGTTCGAAACCTGGGCTTCGTTTCTTAAAATAAGACAGTATACTGTTCTCATCATAGTTTACCATGGTGCCATCTTTCTTTTGCACAGACAATCTATAGGTTAAACTATAAGAAGTTGAAAAAGGATAATATTGCTGGTTATTGATGACAGAATTACAAATTTTTTGGAGTTTTGTATCCTGGGTAGTATAAATTTTTAATCCACCTCTGTAAATAAGATTGGAGGCTTCCTCTTCTGTATAACCTAATTTTTCTTGTAAATCCTCCATCACTTGCGTAATTAAGGCATCCGTAAAGTAGGAAGTGACCGTTTGTGCAGATTTATTTTTCTTAATATTTACTTTTTCGATTTTTTCGTACACAGGTTCTTTTAGTGCTTTTTTATAGTCTGCTTTGGAAATCATATGTTGTTCCAACATATTTGATAAGACAGCATCTCTTCGGTATTTATTTTCACGAGGGTGAAGAATGGGGTTTAGTCCAGAGGGATTTTTGGTTATACTGGCTAAAACAGCACATTCACTAAGGGAAAGTTTGGAGACGGGTTTATCAAAGTAACGCTCTGCTGCAGCTTGCACACCCAATGTATTTTGACCTAAATTAATGGTGTTTAGGTAATTTTCTAATATTTCATCTTTAGAAACTTTGGTTTCCAATTCTAATGCCAAATACTGTTCTTGAATTTTACGTTGAATTTTGGAGGAAAGGCTCGCTTCGTTGCCACCTGCAAATATCACATTTTTTAGTAACTGTTGTGTAATGGTACTGGCACCTTGTCCTACGTGTCCGGAAAGGAGGGTAGAAGTGGAAGCACGCATAATACCTGTTGGATCTATACCATTGTGGCTATAAAACCGTTCATCTTCAATTGCGATAAATGCATTTTTTAGATTTGTAGGCATTTTGTCTAAAGAGACGGAAATACGGTTCGCATTAGAACCTATCAAGTGTCCCATTTTTTTATGGTCTGCATCATACAATGTGGTCATAAAGGTAGTGGGTTTGATATCCTCTTTTTGTAAAGAGGGAGTAGAATCCAAAATGCCAAATAATAAGCCTAAACCAGCAGAAAAAGCGATAACAGCAGCCCCTATGCCGACGGTAATTGCTAAGCGGGTGATTGTAAAATAAAGGTTATAAGCCGTTTTATGTTTTTTAGAACGTAGTGCTTTTCGCTTTTTTTTTGCATTGGATATAGAATAATATTGCATGCCTGTTTCCTTTCTGAAAAGCTGTTTTGTTATGCAAACTAGCGTTTCGTATGTTTCATAAAGTATTCTGATAGTTTATTGGCGATAGAATCGCGCCTTTATTGCATGGTTCATTATAGCAAAAATACATGGAAAATTCAACTATTAAGGACTTTGCTGGTAATCGTTGAGCCCCCTGGCTGAACTGCTACACTTTGTGGCTAAGTAGACCTAAGTTGAATTCGCTTATATGCCGATATAGTATTAAAAGCAGGATACTGTTTTTCTTTTCCAATCTGTTTATCTTAGTCGTAACAGATTCCTTCTTCTAAGAATTTTGCACTTGGTTTCAGGGGGGCGTGATTGGAAGAGGTTGGAGCAGCAGGAAGCCTTTTGGCTTCTGACAATGGTTGGCTGGCTATCGTTCCTATTCGTATTTGCATAATGGGGGGCAAATATAAATGGGATGGTTTTCTGATGAAAAAGAGAAAAGAGAACAGTACAATGGAACGGGGGAGATTGCTTGGAAAGAATATGTAGGGGATTTGATGTACTGCGTTTGGAAGATGGTACGGATGCAGCGCTTTATTATTATTTGGAAACCTATGAACAGGAAACGCAAGGGAAATATGGTATATATTTGGAAAAAGAAGTGAACGAACAATTGGTAGAATGGGAATGTACGGGCGGATTTATAGATGATTTAGCAGATGCAGAATATATAATCAGTTTACTTTTACATAATCGTATTACACCTTGTGTCTTAAGGGAAGTAATTTATGATTATTTATGTGCAATAATCAGTGGATAAAATATCAGAAAAATGGTATAATGTATACTTGTTTAGCACATAAAAAAGAAAAGAATACATAGTAATTGTTCAGCAGAGTAGATCTATTTCTATTTGACAATAAAGTGACCAGTGGATATGTACTAATACTGCAAAAGGAAGATTTGGTGCTTTATAAAGGATGGGGCTGAATTTTTACCATATATGTCGATGAAAATGAGTGCTACCTGGTGGCACTCATTTTGCGTGATAGAAATGAGGATAGATATGCAGGTAACAGAAACATTTACAATTGTTTATCAAGAAGGCTCCGGGGAAATTGTAGAAAAAAAATCTAGATTTATCGCACATGTTTACCCTATTCGTACAGAAGAAGAAGCAATAGAACATATTGAAAATATAAAAAAGACCTATTGGGATGCCAGACATAATTGTTATAGTTATGTCTTGGGAGAGCGACAAGAGTTACAACGATTCAGTGATGATGGGGAACCTTCAGGTACCGCAGGAAAACCAATCTTGGAGGTGCTATTGGGAATGGACATTCACAATACCTTGGTTGTGGTTACCAGATATTTTGGCGGGACTTTACTGGGAACCGGTGGATTGGTTCGCGCATATAGTGCAGCAACCAAAGCAGGATTGGAAAATTGTGTGATTACCCAGCAAAGAAAGGGGCAAAAGATAGCCATCAAAACAGATTATAATGGATTGGGGAAAATGCAATACATTTTAAATGAAATGGAAATCCCTATTTTAGATACGATTTATACAGATGTGGTTGAGATTCTTGCATTGGTGCCAGTCGGCATCTATGATGCTTTGCAAAAAAAGATGATTGCAGTTACAGCGGGAAAAGCAGAATGGGAAGAATTGGAAGAAACCTCTTTTCTCTGCTTGGATAAAGAAGTAATAGAAGTATCTTAAGATTGATTTTTTTGCGTTGCATAGTTAGAAAATCATACACAGAAAGGCGGAATAAAATGGATTTATTTACCTATATGAGAGAAAATAAAATGGAAAAAGAAAGTCCATTGGCTTCTAGGTTAAGACCGAAAACAATTGATGAAATTGTGGGACAGGAGCATATTTTAGGAAAAAATAAAATGTTATATCGAGCCATTCAGGCAGATAAATTGCAATCTATTATTTTGTATGGACCGCCGGGAACAGGTAAGACTACAATCGCCAAGGTCATTGCCAATACCACCAAGTCTGTTTTCAAACAAATCAATGCTACCTCAGCAGGAAAAAAAGATATGGAAGCAGTGGTAGAAGAAGCAAAAACAAACTTGGGGGCTTATGGAAAACGAACGATTTTGTTTGTAGATGAAATTCACCGTTTTCATAAAGGGCAGCAGGATTATCTGCTTCCATTTGTGGAGGACGGAACCATTATTTTAATAGGCGCAACCACAGAAAATCCGTATTTTGAAGTAAATAGTGCCTTGATATCCCGTTCCATTGTTTTTGAGTTAAAAACGTTAAGTCAGGAATCAATTGCAAAATTACTTCTACGTGCAGTAGAAGATGTGGAGTATGGCTTGGGAAGTTATGGCGCAATCATCACAAAAGAAGCACTGGATTTTTTGAGTCAAATGTCAGATGGAGATGCAAGAAAGGCATTGAATGCCATTGAATTAGCAGTATTGACAACAGAAAAAAATGCAGAGGGGGTCATTGTGATCACTTTGGAAGTGGCACAGGAATGTATTCAAAAACGTGCGGTGCGTTATGACAAAACTGGTGATAATCATTATGATACCATTTCTGCTTTTATAAAGAGTATGCGAGGTTCTGATCCGGATGCGGCTGTGTATTATCTTGCAAGAATGTTGTATGCCGGTGAGAGTATTACTTTTATTGCCAGAAGAATTATGATTTGTGCTGCGGAAGATGTATCCAATGCAGACCCCAATGCCTTAGTGGTAGCCACAGCAGCTGCACAGGCGGTGGAACGATTGGGAATGCCGGAAGCACGTATTGTATTGGCACAGGCTGCAACTTATGTGGCAACTGCACCAAAAAGTAATAGTGCCATTATGGCCATTGATCAGGCATTAGCGCTGGTAAAATCACAGCAGATTGCAAGTATACCAAATCATTTGCGAGATGCGCATTATCCCGGTGCAAGTAAATTGGGACATGGGGGCGGTTATTTATACGCCCATGATTATCCCAATCATTATGTGGCACAACAATACTTGCCAGATGAATTGGTAGGAACCACTTTTTATCATATGTCGGACAATGGAGCAGAAAAAGATGCCAAGGCACATTTGGAACGGATAAAAAAAGAGGGAATGTCCCATTAAGAAGCCCCGACCCAAGCCAAGACCGTCAGGTCAGAGCGAAGGTCAGAAAAACGGTATGCAAGTATTCGGTTGCACTATCGTTTTTTTAAGATGCGATAAACTGCAAGAAAAGCAGCGATAAATAGGGTAATATAAAAAGTTGAAAAAAGTAGAGCCTGTAATATAGCTGATTTGTTTGGTACAGGTAAAAAGGCTACTAAAAATGTAGATAGATACAGCAATATAAAAAATGCCACACCCAAGAGGGCAAAAAATCGTTTCAAAAAATCAGTCCTTTCAAAATGTATCTTTATTTTGAAATTGCGAGTGCAACAATGCTGCAAAGCAATTCACTTTCATTGATGCTGGTGACTGCGAAGCAGTCATGTCCTTTTCTTTCTGCTTTTTGTATGCAGAAAGAAATGTACCAATAGTATAGCCTTTATTAAAAAAAAAAGCAAGTTTTCTATGGGAATAAGTTGTAATAGTTCAGCCAATGGGGGGAAGGATTACCATGTAGATTTAAAAGATGAAAGTTAGGATTGAAAAAACCATGTTACTTATGGTAGAATATTGTGATAGTAGAAATACAACTATAAGAAAAGGAAGGAAAAAATATGAGTTCAGAAAAGAGTTTATTAACACAATGGCGTGAATACGCATACACACAAGAGACAAATACAAAACAAGGACAGATGTTTTGGCAAACATATTTTACTTTAGAGCAAGGAATTTATGAAAAATTATTAGCTTCTTCTGAAGTAGTAACAGGAACCGTACAGGAGCTTGCAGATAAATATGATGTTGAATTAAGTATGATGGTAGGATTTTTAGATGGAATCAATGAAAGTTTGGTAAAAGAAAATCCAATTGATGATATGACAGCAGATACTGTAGTCAGCTTAGAATATGATAAGGAAAAATTATACTACAACATGGTAGCTGCAAGAGCAGAATGGTTGTATAATTTACCAGCTTGGGATGATTTATTATCCAAGGAAAGACGTCAAGAACTTTATAGAGAGCAAAAGAAGTCAGGTACTATTGTTAGAGAGAAGAAGATTGGTAGAAATGATCCATGTCCATGTGGAAGTGGTAAAAAGTATAAATTCTGTTGCGGTAAGGCAAAATAATTTTTTGGATTTACGGATAACACTTTTAAAGTAATGGACATGCAGGCTTCGCAGGCACCACAATAATAAAAGTGGGTATACTTTAAAAGCAGCTGTTGACACAGCTGTCCGTATTCGTAATCCGCCCTAAAGGGCTACTTACTCATACAGATTAGGTTTTCACGTATTCAAACAGAATTGCATGCAAGCATGCATTCTGTTTGAATACGTGAAAACACTTTTAAAGTAAATATAGGCAAACCATCTTGGAAATCCAATGATGGTTTGCCTATATCTAAAATAATTAGTCGATTACAGATGAACTAGAAGTAAGTTAGAGATTACTTGTTATTTTCTTCTTCTTTCTCTTGAAGATAAAGAAGATAGTCTGCATAAGACAATAATTCCTTCGAACTTTTTTCGTTAAGTTGTTGGTATAAATTGAAGAAATTAATGATATCTTTATCTAATACTTCACCACCGATTGGTAGATAGGCATCTGATACCCCAAGCAAGTAATCACATGAAACATCAAAATACTTTGATAATGAAATCAATTTATCAAAAGATGGTTCATTACGCTTGGATTCGTAGTTGGAAATGGCAGTAGGTTTTAAACCTAAGATATCAGCCAATTCACTTTGCGTCAATTTGTGTTTTTGACGTAGTTGTTTTAATCGTACATTAAAATTCATGGAAAACCTCCCTTGAAAGCATATTTGCAAAATGTGTATTTTGTTTTTATACTTTCATTATATAACAACAAATATGGATATGTCAATAATTTGAATAGAAAAACGGCAAAAAATATCACGATTTGTGAATAATGAACAAAACAAAGGGGAGAGAAAGAGAAGGTGAGGAACGTGACAGGGGAGCATTGGGAAAAAATATGGGAAAATAGCATGGAGGCAATTCTTTTATTTGATGAAGAAGGTAAGATTGTGTCCGCCAATGCAACAGCAAAAAAAGAATTGGGATATGCAGATACAATTTTGGGACAATCCATGGCAACTGTTTTTCCGAAATTATTTACGATACAGTCTGGAAAAATTGCGATTATAGATGAAAATAGTAAGAACAAATTATTAGATAATCGTGTGGTAGAGGATACGGCTTATCGTGCAAATCAAACTTGTTTTGCGGTAGATGTTAAGGTGTTGCTGGAGCCAAAAATGGATGAAAATTCTTTTTTTGGTATGTGTTGTTTTATCAATACAGCTACCAAGGTGGGCGCCATCAAAGATATGGTGAAGGCTAAGGAAAAAGTAGAGAATGCAACAAAAGTAAGAAATGAGTTTGTTTCGAATGTAACACATGAATTGCGGACACCGGTCAATGGTATTTTAGGTATTTCCAAAAATTTGATGGATACACCTTTAGATGAGCAACAAAAAGAGTCTATTCAGATTATTCACATGTGTTGCAGCAATATGATTCAAATTATTAATAATTTGTTAGATTTTTCAAAATTAGAGGCTGGAAAATTTACGTTAGAGGAGAGGGAATTTTCCTTTAGACAAGCCTTGGAAAAGATTATCGCAATGAATATTAATCAGGTGAATGAAAAGGGATTGAAGCTGATTTTGAATATTTCCCCAGAAATACCTGAGCATGTCATTGGAGATGAATTGCGCATCACGCAAATTTTGACGAATTTATTGAATAATGCGGTAAAATTTACTTCTGTTGGACAAATTATGGTAGATGTAGTGAAAACTTATGAGTTAAACAACATGGTGGAACTTTTTTTCATAGTGATGGATACGGGAATAGGGATTGCACCAGAGGATATGGACAAGTTGTTTAAGAGTTTTTCACAAGTAGACGCTTCTATAACTAGAAAATTTGGTGGAAGTGGATTGGGACTTACGATTGTAAAAGAGTTAGTGGAGTTGATGGATGGAGAAATTCATGTAGAAAGTGAGAAGGGAAAAGGAAGTACATTTTCTTTCTCAATCCGGCTTAAAAAAGCAGATCAAGAAGTGGTAGAGTCGAGAGCTTATGCATCAGGTAAGTTTGTATACGAAAGATCAACCAGACGAGAAATCAAAGATATTGATGAAGAAATTTACAATATTGAGGAAATATATCGTTTGGGTTCTGCAGATAACATAAGAGAGCTCCATGCTGCTATGGAAAAGTTAATTATATGTCTGGAAATGGAAAATTGGGATAAAGCTGAAATTTTTTCGGAAACAGTGAAAAAACTGGTTGAAACGGATAAAGATTTGAAACGAAAGGCATTTCGTGTAGAAATGACAGTGCGAAAGGCCGATGGTGAAGCGGCAATTGCACAATATAAAGAATTAGAGAAGGCTTTGGAAGAAACCGTTTTTCATGAAAAATAGATAGTTTGAAAATACAACTTATGTTTTAACATGTACGTGTATGAAAATGGAGGTACAGTTATGATACGTAAAGCAACAGGAAATCCAGTGGCCAATATTTTGATAGTAGATGATACAACATCGAATTTAGTGATTTTGGCTGAGATGATAAAGAGCATAGGGTATATTGCAAGACCTGTGACAAGTGTAAAACAAGCATTGGCTGCAATTACCGCAGAAAAACCACAATTGATTCTGTTAGATATTTCTATGCCGGAAATAGACGGATTTGATTTTTGTAAAATTATAAAGCAAGATCCTATTATGAAGGATGTCCCTATTATATTTATTTCTGCTTTGAATTCAACGGAGGATAAAGTGAAGGGATTTAAATTAGGTGCTGTTGATTTTATTTCTAAGCCTTTTGAATTAGAAGAAATCACCTTGCGTATTAATACGCATTTGCGAATTTTTCAAATGCAAAATGAATTAAAAAATCACAACAAGCAATTGTTTAAAGTGTTTAATAGTCAAGCCAAGAAAGTGATAAATGAGCAACGTCAGATGCTTTATGTTATGGCAAATATGGTGGAGGCTAAGGAGGACATCGTTGGCGGTCATATCGATCGTGTGTTAGAATATGGTAAAATTTTAGCCTTGGGTATGCAATTTAGTCCTAAATTTGAAAAACAGGTGAATGCCTCTTTTTTAGATGCTTTTTTGATGGCAGTGCCAATGCATGATATCGGGAAAGTATTTCTACCAGATCATATTTTGTTGAAGGAAGGGGCTTTGACAGAAGAAGAACGCAAAGTCATGGAAAACCATACCCAATTGGGAGCAAAGCATTTGCGTCAAATGGATGTGAACAACGAAAATGAATACATAAAAATGGCGGCTGAAATTGCAGAAAATCATCATGAAAATTGGGATGGCAGTGGATATCCAAATGGGAAAAAAGCGGATGAAATCCCTGTAGCCGCTCGTATACTGGCAATTGTAGATGTATATGATGTGTTGACCCATGACCGATGCTATCGAAAAGCCTTGAGTCATGAGCAAGCCATAGAAGAAATGCAAAAAGATAGTGGAAGAATCTTTGATCCGGAAATTATGGAAATTTTCATTAAGGTACAAAGAAGATTTCAAAAATAATATTGAATGACAGCAGTGAATATACAACTTGTTTGAAGATTGATGGAGTACAAAGAAGATTCAAAAAATAATATGGAATGAAAGATTGCTAAAAGTGCTTGAATCATACTTGGGTATGAGAAAGCACTTTCTTGCTTTGTAGGGAATTTAGAAAATCTAAGGAAAATAAAGTTGAAATTATGGTAGTAGTAAGATGCGAAGAGAACAACAGGAGTGTAACCGATATTTATGGAAAATGTATTGGTAAAGCAGGAAATTCTTAATGTAAGAAGAACTGCGAGAAACAAATAGAAAGGATGGCATATATGGTAGAAAGTATAGTGAGAGATGCTGTAGAAATCAAATTGGGATTTGAAAATTTTACAGGAATTTTACAATCGGATTATGAGCTTGCCTATGCTTTAGGGAAAGCAGTAACGATATTGCAAATGGATGTTGCAGAGCCTGTTACTTCAAAGGAAATAGAAGATATTTGGAGTAGGGTAGTAAAAGCAATGGAAGGATATCAACCGGCTAATAGTCAAGAAGAAAATTTATTTCGTTTAATCAAAATATATCGGATTCAGAAACAAAAAGAGGAGGATGCCATTAGTAATTTATTTCATAGTGGCAGATCAGTCTGAAAAAAATACATGTACGGAAAACAATTTTTAGGGATAGGTTTGAACCAGAATCGAAAAGTGGGGTATGACTACCCCACTCTCGATGAAAGTTAAAAAATGAATGAAAAAGATTTTAGGAACGATTGTTGTATCTTTGTTCACAATAGATACAACGGTAAATTCCTGTATTCTTGTCGGCTAATTTAAATGTGTGTGTCAAATCTTGTTCGATAGACGTAATACAACGAGGGTTGCGACATTTGAAAATGTTCGTAACCGTCTCAGGTAATTGCAAATGTCTTTTTTCTACAATCTTACCGTCTCGAATAATGTTGACCGTAAGATTAGGTGACATAGCACCTAGAATATCTAAATCCACACACAAAGGACCTTCAATCTTTATGATGTCCTTTTTTCCAGTCTTGCTACTTTTTGCATTTTTAATAATAGCAACACTACAATCTAATTTATCTAATTTTAAATAATTGTAAATTTCAAATGCTCCACCGGGTTGAATATGATCAATAACAACACCATCTTTTAGTCCACTAATATTTAGCATGAAAGATCACCATCCAATCCAAGTAAATTTGTAATTAAGGCCATACGTGCATATACACCAAATTGCGCCTGCTTAAAATATACAGCACGAGGATCATGATCTACCTCTGTGGCAATCTCGTTCACACGTGGAAGCGGATGTAATACCAGCATATCCTCTCTGGCATATTTCATCTTTTTGGCATCTAAGATAAAGCTATCTTTTAGTCGAATATAATCCTCTTCGTTGAAGAATCGCTCACGTTGTACACGTGTCATATAGAGTAAATCTAATTCTGGCATAACCGGTTCTAATACATTCACTTCTTTGTATGAAATACCCTGTTTGTCTAATACTTCTGTTCGTAAATAATCTGGTATACGAAGCTCATCAGGAGAAATCATAACAAACTTTACGTTTTTGTATCGGATCATTGCTCGAATTAATGAATGTACAGTTCGACCAAATTTTAAATCACCACATAAACCTATGGTTAAATTATCTAGACTGCTTTTTAAAGACTTAATTGTCAATAAATCGGTTAAAGTCTGGGTAGGATGATTATGTCCACCATCACCCGCATTGATTACCGGAATAGATGCATATTGTGATGCAACAAGTGGTGCACCTTCTTTTGGATGGCGCATAGCACAAATATCTGCATAGCTTGAAATGACACGAATCGTATCCGCTACACTTTCTCCTTTTGCTGCAGAACTAGAATCAGCAGAAGAAAATCCTAATACTTTTCCACCTAAGTTCATCATAGCTGCTTCAAAACTTAATCTAGTACGTGTGCTAGGTTCATAGAATAAAGTTGCTAATTTTTTTCCCTCACACAAATGTGCGTATCGTTCAGGGTTTTGATACATCTTCTCTGCCAAAGCCAAAATATGATCTAACTCCTCCACCGATAAATCCAAGGGTGAAATTACGTGTTTCATAAGCGCCTCCATCTTAAATCTTCTACTTCGCCGTGGAAGCAGAGGTTTTGAATTTCTATATGCATTTTTCGTGAAAGAGCACACTAAGCTCTTGCCAACGTCAATTATTATATCAGAGAGTTTTATGGATTACAAGATAGAAAATAAAAAAACATTGCATTTTATGTCGCATATCACTATAATTAAAAATGATAACATGAGCATGTTGTGACATACTTCATGAAGAATAGGAGGAAAAATATGATACAATTATACGACAATGGTGTATATTTACTCAACGGAACAGAGATTGTTGAGGATAATCAGGAAGCACAAGCTGTATTGCAAAGCAAATTAGGAAATGTGCCTGATCAGGCAACAGCAGCACAGGGAACAATGGCTTACAATATTTTAAAGGAACACAATACTTCAGGTAATATGGAAAAGTTGAAGATTAAGTTCGATAAACTTACCTCACATGATATTACTTTTGTTGGTATTATTCAAACAGCGAGAGCATCTGGATTGGAGAAATTTCCTATTCCTTATGTATTGACAAACTGCCACAATAGTTTATGTGCGGTTGGTGGAACCATCAATGAAGATGACCATATGTTTGGTTTGACATGTGCGAAAAAATATGGTGGTGTCTATGTGCCTCCTCATCAGGCAGTTATTCATCAGTTCGCAAGAGAGATGCTTGCTGGTGGTGGAAAGATGATTTTAGGATCAGACAGTCATACTCGTTATGGTGCATTAGGTACGATGGCAATGGGTGAAGGTGGTCCTGAATTAGTAAAACAGTTATTATCACAAACTTACGATATTAATATGCCAGGTGTAGTTGGTGTATATTTAACAGGAGAACCAATTAAGGGTGTAGGACCACAGGATGTGGCTTTGGCTATTATTGGTGCTGTATTTGCAAATGGTTATGTAAATAATAAAGTAATGGAATTTGTTGGACCAGGTGTGGAAAAATTAAGTGCAGATTTCCGTATTGGTGTAGATGTTATGACAACAGAGACAACCTGTTTATCATCTATTTGGAAGACAGATTCTGTTATCAAGGAATTTTATGATATTCATGGCAGAAGTGAAGATTACAAAGAATTATCACCTGCAAGTGTAGCTTACTATGACGGTATGGTTTATGTAGATTTAAGTAAGATCAGACCTATGATTGCAATGCCATTCCATCCAAGTAATACTTATACAATCGAAGAGGTGAATGCAAACTTAGAAGATGTACTTCGCGATTGTGAAAAGAAAGCCTTGGTTAGTTTAGATGGACAGGTTGATTTTAAGTTAACAGATAAGATTAAGAATGGTAAGTTATATGTAGAACAAGGTATTATCGCCGGTTGTGCAGGTGGTGGATTTGAAAATATCTGTGATGCTGCAGATATTTTAGCAGGTGCCAGCATCGGTGCAGATGCATTTACATTAAGTGTATATCCAGCAAGTATGCCTGTATACATGGAATTGGTTAAGAATGGTGCAGCTGCAAAATTAATGGGCGCTGGTGCAGTAATGAAGACTGCATTCTGTGGACCTTGTTTTGGTGCAGGAGATACACCTGCAAACAATGCATTCAGTATTCGTCATTCTACTAGAAACTTCCCTAACCGTGAAGGCTCTAAGCTACAAAATGGTCAAATTTCTTCTGTGGCACTTATGGATGCTCGTTCCATTGCAGCTACAGCCGCAAATAAAGGTTATTTGACACCTGCTACAGATATTGACGTGAACTTTAGTAAACCAAAATATTTCTTTGATAAATCCATCTATGAGAATCGTGTATTCGATAGCAAGGGTGTAGCTGATCCTTCCGTAGAAATTCAGTTTGGTCCGAATATCAAAGACTGGCCAGCTATGGTTGCTTTGACAGATAATTTGATGATTAAGGTCGTTTCAGAAATTCATGATCCGGTTACTACAACAGATGAGTTGATCCCTTCTGGTGAGACTTCATCTTATCGTTCTAACCCAATTGGTTTGGCTGAATTTGCATTATCCAGAAAAGACCCTGCATACGTAGGACGTGCAAAAGAAGTACATGCAGCAGAAATTGCAAGAGAAAATGGACAATGTATGGGTGAAGTACTTCCAGAATTGAAAGATATGATGAAGGCAGTAGAGGCACAATTTACATCTGTAAACAAGACAAATACAGGTATTGGTAGTACCATTTATGCTGTGAAGCCAGGTGATGGTTCTGCTAGAGAACAAGCTGCTTCATGCCAAAAAGTATTAGGTGGATGGGCGAATATTGCAAAAGAATATGCAACCAAGCGTTATAGATCCAACTTGATTAACTGGGGAATGTTGCCATTTATTTATCCAGACGAGGAATTACCATTTGCAAATGGTGACTATATCTTTATTCCTGATGTTGCAAAAGCAGTTCGTGAAAAAGCAACTACCTTCAAGGCTTATGTTGTAAACAAGGGTATGAAAGAGTTTACATTACAAATGGGTGAATTAACCGATGATGAAAGAGAAATTATCTTAAAAGGATGTTTGATTAATTTCAATCGTGTATAATATTTAGTATCCATTATTGACAGGAACACTGTTAGACTCCTTTCTAAAGTGAAATGTGAATACCACCGCATTTTACTGGGAAGGGAGTCTTTTTTGTGTAATAGGAAATTGCGATGCAATTACCTATTACATAAAAAACGCTCCGCGAGGATGCGCAGACCGCGGAGATGGAGTTAATTGCTGCGCAATACCGCGGTCGCGCTAGAGTTTTGTTCTGAATTACGAGAACAGTAAAGCTTTGGAAACTTTCATTTCTTTACATTGGGGGGTGCATGGGAAGCAATTCGTTTTGAAAAAGGGAACAAAATAAAAAAACAAGCATACATTGATTATGAGTATAAAAGGAAAATCAAAACGATTTTGCGGAAATGAGTGTGAAAGCAATGGCAAAAAAAGTAATTTTAGATGCTGGACATGGTGGCTGGGACAATGGGGCAATGTATGGTTCCAGAGTGGAAAAAGACGATACCTTACAGCTGACCCTGGCTACCGGAGAAAAGCTAAAAGATAAAGGCGTAGATGTACTATATACCCGAACTTCTGATGTCTATCAGTCGCCAAATCAAAAGGCAAAAATTGCAAATGAATCCGGGGCGGATTATTTTGTTTCGATTCATAGGAATGCCAGCCCTATGGTGAATCAATATTCTGGTGTGCAAACTTTAGTTTATGCAGATCAAGGGGAGCCGAAGAAATTGGCTGAAGCAATCAACAATCAGTTGGCAGAGGTTGGGTATCGTAATTTGGGAATTAGTGTAAGACCGAATTTGGCGGTTTTGAAAGGAACAGATATGCCGGCAGTGTTGGTGGAAGCAGGCTTTATTAATACGGATGTAGATAACCAAATTTTTGAAGAACAGTTTGATGAGATTGCTGCTGCCATTGCTGATGGAATTGTGGAAGGGATTGGTGCGGTAGCAATGCCGGTACAATATCGTATTCAAGTTGGGCTTTTTCGAAAATATGATAATGCATTGCGTCTGCAAAATGAATTAGCAGAAATGGGATATACGGTTGAAATCGTACCTTTTGGGGAATATTATGCTGTGTTGTTGGGAAAATTTGCATCCTTTGACCGAGCAAAAAGAGTGGAAAAAGTGTTGCAGGAAGATGGATATGATACTTGGATTGTTGGATTATAATTGCAAGTGAATATAAAAAAATAAATTTCTTACTTTTCAAATGGTGCGTTCTGTTATAAAATGATGGTTAGACGTAATGATAATGTAACGGTTTGACCAATTGGTTGAACTGTTGCATTATAACTGATGTGCAGAGCGCGTGAATGGATATAAAGAAAGTTTAGGTGAAAATATGGCATTGTTGATTGATGGAAAGAAAATAGCTGCTACCATCAAAGATGAAGTAAAAGAAAGAGTGGCAGACTATCAGAAAGAAGGAAAAGAAGTAACTTTAGCAGTCATCCAAGTGGGACAAGATCCTGCATCTACTGTATATGTAGGAAATAAGAAAAAAGCTTGTGCTTATGTAGGTATTCGTTCTTTGGCATATGAGTTGGAAGAAAGTACAAGCCAAGAAGAATTGTTGGAGCTCATTGCAAAGTTAAATGCACGAACAGATGTAAATGGTATTTTGGTGCAGTTGCCATTACCAAAGCATATTGATGAAGATGCAGTGATACATGAAATTGCACCTGAAAAAGATGTAGATGGATTTCATACCCAAAGTGTAGGCGCACTTTGTATTGGAGAACCTGGCTTTGTTTCTTGTACGCCAGCTGGAATTATTCAGTTGTTAAAGCGTTCCCATATTGATATTGCAGGAAAAGAATGTGTCATAGTTGGAAGAAGCAATATTGTGGGAAAACCAGTTGCTTTGCTTTTGCTGAGAGAGAATGGAACCGTTACGGTATGTCATTCTAGAACCCAGGATTTGAAAGAGGTTACAAAACGTGCAGATATTTTGGTGGTTGCAATTGGAAAACCCAAATTTATTACAAAAGAGTATATAAAAGATGGTGCTGTAGTGATTGACGTGGGAATTCATAGAGATGAGAACAATAAGTTGTGTGGTGATGTCGATTTTGCTGATGTTGAACCAGTAGCAAGTGCAATTACACCGGTTCCTGGTGGCGTTGGACCAATGACAATTGCCATGCTGATGCATAATTGTGTAGAAGCAGTGGCATTGCAAGACAAGTAGGAGGTAGGATCCAAATGAAAATTTTGTTTGTATCATTAGGATGCGATAAGAATTTGGTAGATAGCGAGGTAATGTTGGGATTGCTTCGTGAAAGACAGTATGAAATTACAGATGATGAGCAGGAAGCGGATGTAATTGTAGTAAATACTTGCTGTTTTATAGGAGATGCAAAAGAAGAAAGTATCAACACTATTTTGGAAATGGCAGAATTGAAAAAAACGGCAAAGTTGAAGGTTTTAATTGTAACGGGTTGTTTGGCACAACGTTATCAGCAGGATATTCGAAAGGAAATTCCAGAGGTAGATGCGGTCCTGGGAACCAATAGTTATGATAAAATTTGTGAAGCAGTTGCAGAAGCCTTGCAGGGACATGCTTTGGAATATTATAAAGAATTACAACAATTTCCAGAAGTATCTGCAAAACGTGTGAATACCACAGGCGGTTATTTTTCTTATTTGAAAATTGCAGAAGGTTGTGACAAACGTTGTACCTATTGTATCATTCCAAGTATTCGAGGAAATTACCGCAGTGTACCTATGGAACGATTGCTGGAGGAAGCGCAACAGTTGGTAAAACAAGGTATAGTGGAGCTGATTTTGGTAGCGCAGGAAACCACTGTGTATGGAACCGATTTGTACGGGAAGAAGATGTTACCTACACTTTTGCATAAATTATGCGAGATTCCTGGATTGAAGTGGATCCGATTGTTGTATTGTTATCCTGAGGAAATCACAGATGAATTAATCCAGACTATGAAAGAAGAAGAAAAAATTTGTAACTACATTGATATGCCAATTCAGCATGGAGCAGACGAAATATTAAGATATATGGGACGTCGCACCAATCAAAAGGAAATCGTTTCTATCGTTGAGAAGTTAAGACAGGAAATCCCTGATATTTGTATTCGTACGACCATGATTACCGGATTTCCGGGAGAAACAGAGGCGGAGCATGAAGAAGCGGTTGCTTTTGTAGAGAAAATGAAATTTGATCGTCTTGGGGTATTTACATATTCTCCGGAAGAAGATACACCTGCAGCTACTTTTGATGGACAGATCGATGAAGAAATAAAAGTGTCCAGACGTGATCAGATTATGCAAGTACAACAAAAAATTGCTTTTGCGGCAGCAGAAGAAATGTTATATAAAAAGTTAACGGTGTTGATTGAAGGCAAATTGCCGGAAGAAAATGTATTCATTGGTAGAACTTATCGTGATGCACCGAATGTAGATGGTTATATTTTTGTACATAGTAATCATGAACTGATGTCTGGAGAAATGGTACAGGTACAAGTGACAGATGCCAAAGAATATGACTTGATTGGTCAGGTCGTTTGGGAATAGAAAATATAGAAAGGATATGCGCAAAAAACGCGCGGGTGTAGAGATGAATTTACCAAATAAAATTACAGTTTTACGAGTAATCCTAATTCCATTTTTTGTGATTTGTATGTTGGTGGAACAAATTCCGTTTCATAATACAATTGCAGGAGGAATCTTTGTTGCAGCATGTATTACAGATGCATTGGATGGACATATTGCAAGAAAATATAATTTGATTACGAATTTTGGAAAGTTCATGGATCCTTTGGCTGATAAATTGTTGGTTTGTGCGGCGTTGATTTGTTTTGTTGCTATGCCACAGTTACATTTTCCAGCCTGGGTTGCCATTGTGATTATTAGTAGAGAGTTTGCAATTAGTGGTTTTCGCTTGGTTGCATCGGACAATGGTGTTGTGATCGCAGCAAGCTATTGGGGAAAATTTAAGACAATATCACAAATGTTGATGTCGATTTTGTTGATTTTTGATTTTCCTTGGAAACCAATTTTTTATGTGGAACAAGGATTGATTTACTTGGCAACCTTGTTGACAGTGGTTTCATTGGTGGATTATATTTATAAGAATCGTGCTGTATTAAAGGAGACAAAATAATGATAGCAGTAATAGGCGGTGGACCTGCCGGGATGATGGCTGCTATTACAGCTGCCAGAATGGGAAAAACCGTACATCTTTTTGAAAAAAATGAAAAGCTGGGAAAGAAGCTGTACATTACAGGAAAAGGAAGATGTAATGTGACCAACCATGGAGATATGGAACAATTATTTGGAAATGTGATGAAAAATCCTAAGTTTTTGTACAGTGCCTTCTATACGTTTGATAATATACAAACCATGGAATTTTTTGAAGAATTGGGAGTGCCATTGAAAGTAGAACGTGGAGAACGTGTATTTCCGTGTTCGGACAAGTCTTCAGATGTGATTGCAGGTTTGCAAAGAGAATTAAAACGTTTACAGGTAAAAGTGCATTATCACAGTACAGTGAAGAAAATAGAGGCAACACAAGGTAGGGTTGTTGCTGTTCAGGTAGAACAAGGTGGAAAAGTAGAACGTATTCCATGTAGCTCAGCCATTGTGGCTACCGGTGGTTTGTCTTATCCGGTAACAGGTTCCACAGGAGATGGCTACCGTTTTGCTAAAGAAATGGGACATAAGGTGACAAAGTGTGTACCAGCACTTGTACCTTTTGAAATTACAGAAGCGTTTGTGAAGGAAATGCAAGGTCTGTCACTGCGCAATGTTGCAATGCAAATTTACGCAGAAAAAAAGAAAATTTATGATTCCTTTGGTGAAATGATATTCACGCATTTTGGTATCAGTGGACCTTTGGTATTAAGTGGTAGTAGTTACGTTTTGCCTTACTTGGAAAAAGGTGAGAATTTACGATTGTCTATCGACTGTAAACCTGCCTTGCAGGAAGAACAGCTGGATCAGCGTATATTACGTGATTTTAAAGAAGCACAGAACAAGCAATTTAAAAATAGTTTAGACAAGTTACTACCAAAAAAAATGATACCGGTGATGATTCAGTTATCTGGTATTGATCCGGAAAAACCGGTGCATTCTATTACAAAAGAGGAAAGAAAACAGTTACTTCATATAATCAAAAATTTGGAAATGCATATATGCGGTGTGAGAGGCTTTCAAGAAGCTATTATTACACGGGGTGGTATAGCAGTGAAAGAAGTGGATCCGGGCACCATGGAATCCTTGTTGGTACAGGGCTTGTATTTTACAGGTGAAGTACTGGATTTAGATGCTTTAACCGGTGGTTATAATTTACAAATTGCATGGTCAACTGCATATATGGCAGGAATGGCGGCACAATAAGAAAGGGGCAGAAGTATGTCATACAATATCGCAATTGATGGACCTGCAGGGGCAGGAAAGAGTACAATCGCAAGAAGGGTTGCAAAAAAATTAGGTTTTATCTATGTGGATACAGGTGCAATGTATAGAGCGATTGCCTTGTATATGTTAGAGAACAAATTGGAAGAGGAAGCAATGATTGCCAAAGCGGTAGAAGACGTAAATGTAAAAATTGTTTATGAAGATGGGGAACAACAGGTACTTTTGAATGACAAAAATGTCAGTGGGTTAATTAGAACAGAAGAAGTTGGAAAAATGGCTTCCTGCGTAGCAAAGGTAGGTGCAGTGCGTGAACAATTATTGGATTTACAACGTGCATTGGCAAAAACGGAGAATGTAATTATGGACGGTCGTGATATTGGTACACATGTGTTGCCAAATGCGGATTTAAAAATTTATTTAACTGCATCTTCAAGAGAACGTGCCAATCGTCGTTATAAAGAGCTAACAGAAAAAGGTGTTGCATGTGATTTGGCTGTGATTGAGCAAGATATTATTGCCCGAGATCATCAGGATATGAATCGTGCCATCGCTCCGTTAAAGCAGGCAGAGGATGCAGTTTTAGTGGATAGTTCAGATATGTCCATTGAAGAAGTGGTTGACGCTATTATAGCTGCATTTAAGGAAAAGTGTTAATTTAGGTATATGGGCCTGCCCGCTTTGCAGGCAGCATCATAAAGGATGGATGTAAGGAGGAACAGATGGAAGTTACATTGGCAAAAAGCGCAGGATTTTGCTTTGGTGTAAAACGTGCTGTTGATATGGTATATGCGGAAGCTGAAAAAGGAGAACTGGTATACACCTACGGCCCTATTATTCATAATGAGGAAGTGGTAGAGGATCTTCGTAAAAAAGGGGTATCCGTTATTCATACTGTGGAGGAATTAAAAAAAATACAGGAAGGAACTGTGATTATCCGTTCGCATGGTGTGGCGAAGGAAATTTATGATATTTTACAGGAGAGAGGCGTAAGGGTTGTAGATGCAACCTGTCCTTTTGTAAAAAAAATTCATAACATTGTCCAAGAACATTCCGTACAAGGATATGAAGTTGTGATTATTGGAAACGCAAAACATCCGGAAGTGGAAGGTATTAAAGGCTGGGGAAATGGGGATGTAGTTGTGATTGAAACGGCAGAGGAAGCAGAAGCTTATCAACCAAAACCAGGAAAAAAAGTGTGCATTGTGTCACAAACGACATTTAATTACAAGAAATTTCAAGATTTAGTTGAAAAAATTTCAAAAAAGAGTTATGATATAATTGCTTTGAATACAATTTGCAATGCTACAGAAGTGAGACAAAGTGAAGCGATGCAGTTGGCAAAAGTCTCGGATGCAATGATTGTGATTGGTGGACAGTCTAGTTCCAACACGCAGAAGTTGTATGAGATATGTAAAAAAGAATGTGAGAATACTTACTATATACAGACACTTGTTAACTTAGATTTGGACGCGTTCCAGTCGTTTCGTAGCGTAGGTATTACAGCAGGGGCATCAACCCCAAATAATATTATTAAGGAGGTTCAAACAGCATGTCAGAACAGAGCTTTGAACAATTATTAAACGAATTTGATAAAACAATCAATAATGGTCAGATTGTGGAAGGGACAGTCATTAGTGTGAAAGAAGATGAAATCATCTTAAATATCGGCTACAAAGCAGACGGTATCATCACAAGAAATGAATACAGTAACACTCCAAATGTTGATTTAACAACTGTTGTAAATGTTGGCGACAAGATGGAAGCAAAAGTCCTTAAAGTAAATGATGGAGAAGGTCAAGTATTATTAACTTACAAGAGATTAGCAGCTGAAAAGGGTAACAAGAGAATTGAAGAAGCATTCAATAATCAAGAAGTATTGAAGGCACCAGTATCTGCTGTATTAGAAGGCGGATTAACAGTTGTAATCGAAGAAGCAAGAATCTTTATTCCTGCTAGTTTGGTTTCAGATACTTATGAAAAGAACCTTTCTAAGTATGCTGGTCAAGAAATTGAATTTGTAGTAACAGAATTCAATCCAAAGAGAAGAAGAATCATTGGTGACCGCAAACAGTTATTAGTAGCAGAAAAGAAAAAATTACAAAAAGAATTATTCGAAAAGATTTCTGTTGGTATGACAGTAGAAGGAACTGTAAAAAATGTAACTGATTTTGGTGCATTTATTGATTTAGGTGGAGCAGATGGTCTTCTTCATATTTCTGAAATGTCATGGGGACGTGTAGAAAGCCCTAAGAAGTTGTTCAAAGTTGGAGATGTTGTTAAGGTATTAATCAAAGATATCCAAGGCGAGAAGATTGCATTAAGTTTAAAATTTGATGATCAAAATCCATGGATGACAGCTGCTGACAAATATGCAGTTGGTACAGAAGTAACAGGTACTGTTGCAAGAATGACAGATTTTGGTGCATTTATCGAATTAGAGCCTGGTATCGATGCTTTATTGCATGTATCACAGATTTCAAGAGATCACGTTGAAAAACCAGCTGATGTATTGAAGATTGGTGAACAAGTAACAGCTAAGGTTGTTGACTTCAACGGAGATGACAAGAAGATCAGCTTAAGTGTAAAAGCGTTAGATAACGATACAGAAGCTACAGAAGAATAATAAAGGAAGATTGCAATTTTAGTGTCATGTGCACATTTGAGAAACGAATTGTAATCGCTATGATATCATAATAGAGTTGAAGGAGAGGTACGTGTTATCTCTCCTTTTTCTTTCGATGAAAATACATCTTCTTGCGAAAAGGGTATTATGTGTATTGAAAAATCATAGGAATTTTAGTACAATAAAAGTAGCTGGTATGGGGCTGGTTCGAAGGAAATGAAGGGGGTCATTATTATGGAAGGATATGAAGTATTTAAGAAAGACATATTTCAATTAACGAAGATAGATTTGAATGCCTATAAGGAAAGACAGATGAAACGAAGAATCGATACCTTGATTACAAAGAATGGTATTCACAGCTATCAGGAATATGTGAAATTGATTCAGGGAGACAAGGAAAAATTCGAAGAATTTGTAAATTATCTTACAATTAATGTATCGGAGTTTTATCGTAATCCAGATCAATGGGATTTGTTGGAAAAATCAGTTTTACCAGACTTATTTCAAAAGTTTGGCAAACCACTTAAGATATGGAGTGCAGCCTGTTCGACAGGAGATGAGCCATATTCCTTAGTTATGCTTTTGTCCAAATTTATGCCATTGGATAAAATAGAAATTATAGCGACAGATATTGATAAACAGATTATTGAAAAGGCCAAAGCCGGTTTATATGTTGATAAGAGTTTGAAGACCTTGCCAAAGGAATTTATTGACAAATATTTTGAAAAAGTAAATGATAGAACTTATGCAATTTCTGATTCCGTAAAATCAAGAGTGAAGTTCCAACAACATAATTTGTTAAAGGATACGTATCCACAAAATTGTGATTTGATTGTATGTAGAAATGTCATGATTTATTTTACAGAAGAAGCCAAAATTGAAATATACAAGAACTTCAACAATGCCTTGAAAAAGGAAGGAGTTTTATTTGTTGGTAGTACAGAACAGATGGTACAACCAAAAGAGTTGGGATTTGAATCTATTCATTCATTTTTCTATTGCAAGAGTTGAATTTGTGGTTGATTTTTATATGGATATCTAGTATATTTGTTTGTAGAAATAATCATGGGATTGTGGCAGAAGTTCTCTGCTTTTAATACCATAATCATTAATTTAATTGGAGAAGGGTGATGGCTGTAAATGTCAGATTTAGTTAAAGTGGCACTAGATGCTATGGGTGGAGATTATGCTCCGGCAGAAGTAGTGAAAGGTGCTGTTGAGGCGATTACCTTGCAAGAGAATATATTCGTTTTTCTTGTTGGCAAGCAGGAAAGCATTGAAAACGAATTGAAGAAGTATACCTATGATGAAAATCGTATTCAGGTCGTGCATGCGCCGGATGTGATTACAAATGAGGAAGCACCTGTGATGGCAATCAGAAAAAAGAAAGAATCATCTATTGTAGTTGCTATGAATTTGGTGAAGAATGGTCAGGCGGATGCTTTTGTTTCTGCGGGTAGCACAGGTGCTATTTTAGTAGGTGGACAATTGATTGCCGGAAGGATTAAAGGAATTGATCGGGCACCTTTGGCACCTTTGATTCCGACGAATAATGGTGTTTCTCTTTTGGTTGATTGTGGGGCAAATGTAGATGCCAGAGCATCGCATTTGTTGCAATTTGCGCAAATGGGGTCCATTTATATGGAGAATGTAGTGGGAGTTTCAAATCCACGTGTAGCAATCGTGAATATTGGAGCAGAAGAAGAAAAAGGGAATTTACTTGTAAAAGAAGCATTTCCGATGCTTAAGAATTGTAAGAATATCAATTTTATAGGCAGTATTGAGGCGAGAGAGATTCCGTACGGTAAGGCAGATGTGATTGTGTGTGAAGCATTTGTAGGAAATGTTATTTTGAAGCTGTATGAAGGCTTGGCAGTTGCGTTATTGTCTAAAGTGAAAACAGGATTTCGTTCTAACATATTTAGCATGCTGGGTGGTATGCTGGCAAAATCAGGTTTGAAAAAGACTTTAAAACAATTTGATGCAAGTCAATATGGTGGAGCACCTATGTTAGGTTTGAACGGTTTGGTTGTCAAAACACATGGAAGTGCCACAAGTAATGAAGTGAAGAACTCAATTATTCAATGTTCTTTATTTAAGACACAGAATATTAATGAGAAAATAAAAGAAAACATTCTCTTAGAGGATAATGAGTAGAAAGGCGGAAACATATGGAATTCGAGAAGTTGCAAAAAATTATTGGAGAAGTTCTTAATATTGGAACAGATGATATTACAATGGAAACATCGTTTGTTGATGATTTAGGAGCTGATTCACTAGATATATTTCAGATTATCATGGGTATAGAAGAAGAATTTGAAATTGAAATTGACAATGAAAATGCGGAGACAATTGTTACAGTTGGTGATGCTGTAGAACAAATAAAGAACGCAATTTCGTAAGAATTAAGTGTATAAAAATGATAGCATGACTGTCTGCACAAGTTGTAGGCAGTTATGTTTTGTAAAAATAAGCATAATACTTTGATTATTTAAAATTGTAGGAAACGTAACAGTTCAGATGAGTTTGGAGGCTTGCTGTACAGATGAAAAAAAGTCTGACGGGAGATAGAATTGGGCAATATAGAATGCATAGCATTGTGTAGTTCTGCAACAGCTCGGTCAATGGTTGAACTGTTACTGGAAAGCTATTTCGTCAACCTATATCCATTCTGTATGTGGGGGGACAGAATAGTTTTTTTCATGCTGACAGATTGATTTGAAAGGATAGAGCAAGATGATTGCAAAAACAAAAATTGCAGAATTTGAAAAAATCATTGGTTATACATTTGTAAATAAAAACTATTTAAAACAGGCCTTGTCACATAGTTCTTATGCAAATGAAATGAGAATGAGTAAATTATTAAATAATGAGCGTCTTGAGTTTTTAGGAGATGCTGTATTGGAACTTATGTCTAGTGAGTTTATATTTAAAAATAACCAACAGATGCACGAAGGGGAGATGACAAAGCTAAGAGCAAGTTTGGTATGTGAACCTACTTTGGCAATGTGTGCAAGAAATATAAACATAAGTGATTATATTTTGCTAGGAAAAGGAGAAATTGCCACAGGTGGAGCGAATAGGGATTCTATTTTATCAGATGCTTTTGAGGCAATCATTGGTGCGATTTATTTAGATGGTGGTTTTACTAGTGCAAAAGAGTTTATATTACGTTTTGTTTTAGATGATATCGATAGCAAGAAACTCTTTTTTGATAGTAAGACTATCTTGCAGGAAATTGTACAAGCAGATTATAAAGAACCATTACAATATCGTTTGATTGGTGAAAGCGGTCCTGATCATGACAAATTATTTACGGTTGCCGCAATCGTAGATGGAAAGGAATTGAGCCAAGGAACAGGAAAGACGAAGAAGGCAGCAGAACAGGCTGCAGCATATCAGGCAATTTTAAAATTGACAAATTAGATGGTGTTTCTTGAATTTGATTTTGGAATAAGTTGCATATGCCAATGGAAATAGAAAGAGGGAAGATATGTACTTAAAAAGTATAGAGATACATGGTTTTAAATCATTTGCTAATAAACTGGTATTCGAATTTCAAAAAGGAATTACTGCAATTGTAGGACCAAATGGTAGTGGCAAGAGTAATGTAGGTGATGCAGTTCGTTGGGTATTAGGAGAGCAAAGTGCCAAGCAATTGCGTGGTGCAAAGATGGAGGACATTATTTTTGCAGGTACGGAATTAAGAAAACCACAAGGCTTTGCGTATGTTGCCATTACTTTTGATAATTCGGATCACAAATTGCCAACTTCTTATGAGGAAGTAACGGTGGCAAGAAGAGTATACCGTTCGGGAGAGAGTGAGTATCTCATGAATGGTGTCAATTGTCGTCTACGTGATGTGCAGGAGTTGTTTTTAGATACTGGTATTGGTAAAGAAGGCTATTCTATCATTGGACAGGGACAAATTGATAAGATTCTAAATGGTAAGCCGGAAGAAAGACGTGAGTTGTTTGATGAAGCAGCTGGAATTGTAAAATATAAGAAAAGAAAAGCAACTGCGGAGAAAAATCTTGAAGTGGAGCGTCAAAATTTAGAGCGTATTCAAGATATTTTATCAGAGTTGGAAAAACAGGTTGGACCATTAAAAGAACAAGCAGAAACAGCCCGTATTTATTTGCATTTGAGAGAAGAAATGCGAAAAATAGATGTAAATTTATTCTTAACAGAACAGGAATATTTACAAGAAGAAGAGAAAAAATTAGAGGAAAATATTTCTATTGTCACAGATGATTATGTAGACAAGGAAAAACAGTTAGAAGATTTAAAAGAAAAGTATACACAAATAGAAAAACAGTTGGAGCAACAAGACTGTATCATCCAGCAAAATAGGGAAAATGTCAATGTAAGAAAACTGGAGAAAGAAAAAAAAGATGGTGCCATTAAGGTTTGTCAACAACAGATTTTAACAGCGCAACAGAAGGATGCGCATTATCAACAACGATTAGAAGAAACGAAAGTTGAAATTGAAAAAAAACAAGAGGAAAAAGAATCTTGTAAGGAAGAAAAGAAAAACTTGGAAGCAAAATTGAAAGATATACAGGACAAAAAATCCAGTATTGAAAATCAATTGTTGCATTGCCAAGAGGAAAGTAAGTTGCTGAATCGAAAAATTGATTTGTGTAATGAACATATTATGGATCAATTAGGTCAAAATGCATCTTTGAAGGGAAATTTGGAAAAATACAATGCTTTGTTAGAACAATGCACAGTAAAAAAAGCAGAGTTGACCCAAAGAATTTTAAAAGGGAAAACGGAAGAGGCGATTTGTGACGATACCATTGTAAAAGAAGAAAAACGTTTGGCGGAGATTTCCCTTCAACAGAATCAGGAAAAAGAGAAGTTAAATGGCTTGGAAGAAACCTTCTCATCAGAGACCAAAAAATTAAACGAAATGCGACAGGCATATCAGCAAATGCAACAACAATATCATGGAGAAAAATCACGTTTGGAAACTTTGCGTAATTTGACCGAGCGATATGATGGCTATGGACAAAGTATTCGACGTGTGATGGAACAGAAAGAACGAAATCCAGGTATTATAGGTGTTGTAGCAGATATTATCAAGGTAAAAAAAGAATATGAAATTGCAATGGAAATTGCATTGGGTGGAAGTATTCAAAATATTGTTACAGACAATGAAAATACCGCAAAACAGTTAATTGGATTTTTGAAGAAAAATAAATTTGGACGAGCTACCTTTTTGCCTTTGACTACCATCAATAGAAAGGGGACTTTTCATGGAGAAGCAGCCTTGAAAGAACCTGGTGTGTTGGGCTTGGCAAGTAACTTGGTAGAAGCAGACGCAAAATATGAAAATTTGGTCACTTTTTTACTGGGACGTATTTTGGTAGTGGATCATATTGAACATGCCATTGCAGTTGCAAAAAAATACAATCATTCTTTTCGTATTGTAACCATTGAGGGAGAATTGTTGAACCCAGGTGGTTCTATGTCTGGTGGTGCATATAAGAACACCAGTAATCTGTTAAGCAGACGTAGAGACATGAAAGAGGGGGAAGAACAGGTTCAAAATATGGAAAAGGAGATTGCCAAAGCAAAGGCGCAAATCGAGAATGTAAGTGATAATTTGAACCACTGGAGACAACAGATTGAAAATCTGCAAAAGAAATTGCAACAATATACCTTGGAAGAAAATACTGCGAAATTTCGATGCAATCAGGCCAAAGAGCGTAAGGATGAAATTGTACTGGGATATCAGTCTACAAGCCTGGAAACGTCCAATTTAGAGAGTCAGATTGTGGAATATAAAAGCACAATTGCTGCTTTAGAAGATAAGATGCATGGTATTGCAAATACCAATCAAGATCGAGAAGATGAGATTGCAAATTATAATACACAGTTGGCAAAACAGAAAAAGGCAGAAGAAGAAATCCGGGAGACCTTAGAAGAAAATATAAGAGAATGTATGTCTTTGGAACAGAAAGTAGAGTTTTCAGAAATGATGCATTGTCGTGTTGTAGATGAAATTGTGCACTTGCAGGATAACTTGAAGGAGTTTGCGTCACAAGCCCATGCATCTGCCGGACAGGTGGAAGAAAAAGAGCAGGAAATTAAACAATTACAAGAACAAATGGTTGAGGAAGAAAAAGAAATCGAATCCCTGATGACATATGTAGATGAATTGGTAAAACAAAGAGAAAGTACCAGTTTAGAACATAAAAAGATGTTGCATGAAAGGGAGCAATTTTCGGGAGATTTGACCAATTTGGACAAAGAACTATTTCGTTTGAATAATAGAAAAGAAAAAGTTGCAGAACAAATGGAAAACCGCAAGAATTATATGTGGGAAGAATATGAGTTAACCACAACTACTGCTTTGGAATACAAAAAAGATTTGGGCATGGATTTATCTGAAATGAAAAAGGAAATTACTGGTCTAAAGTCAAAAATAAAGGCTTTGGGCGACGTAAATGTCAACGCTATCGAAGATTATCGAAATGTTTCTGAACGATACGAACTTTTACATGGTCAACACGAAGATTTGATACATTCTGAGGAAGTTTTATTGGGAATTGTGGAAGAATTGGATCATGAAATGAGAAAGCAGTTCGAAGAAAAATTTGCAGAAATAAAAACACAGTTTGATATTGTATTTCGGGAGTTATTTGGTGGCGGAAAAGGTACGATACAATTAGTAGATGATGAAGATGTATTAGAGGCAGGCATTCGGATTATCGCACAACCACCAGGAAAGAAACTACAAAATATGATGCAGATGTCAGGTGGAGAAAAGGCATTGACGGCGATTTCTTTATTGTTTGCAATACAGAACTTGAAACCTTCACCATTTTGTCTGTTAGATGAAATTGAAGCAGCGCTGGATGATTCAAATGTCAAAAGATATGCGCAGTATTTACACAAATTGACGAAGGACACCCAATTTATTGTGATTACCCATAGAAGAGGTACCATGTCAGCAGCAGATGTTATGTATGGTATTACCATGCAGGAAAAAGGAATTTCTACAATGGTTTCAGTGAATTTGATTGAAGATCAATTAGAGGATGCACAAACACAAGAAGAAAAAGTATAAAGAAGGAGGAAACAAAGAATGGCATTATTTGGTTTGTTTAAAAAGAAGAAGGAAGAGAAAGACGTTCCAGAAGGACCCGGAGGGGCGGGGAATGGAATTGATCGAAGCGTAGAGGATATTAAAGATGCAATTTCAAGCGAAATTGCACAAGAAGAGGAAAATAGTGAAAAAGATGAAGAAGCGGAGACCGAAGAGGAAGAAATTGCAGATGCAGTAAATGTGACTGGCAGTATACAAGGGGCAATTCGTGAAGCGGTATATGATGAGATTTCGTCTACTGAGGAAGAGGAGAACCTAGAAGAAGCAGAAGCTGTAGAAGAAGCTGCGGAAGAGGATTCTATTCATATGGAGACGATGCAGGATGATATCCAGGATGCCGTTGCAAAAGAGGCAGAACAGGTGGAACCGAAAGAAAAGAAAAATTTCTTTTCTCGTTTGGTATCAGGCTTAACGAAAACCAGAACACAGATTATGTCTGGTATAGATGCGATTTTTAGCAGCTTTCATGATATTGATGAGGATTTCTACGAGGAGTTAGAGGAAGTCTTGGTAATGGCGGACCTTGGCGTGCATGCGACCACAGAGATCCTTGAAGATTTGCGTAAAAAAGTTAAAGAGCAAAAAATAAAAGATGTAGCAGAATGCAAACAATTACTGATTGATAGTATAAAAAAGCAGATGGAAGTTGGAGAAGCTGCCTATGAATTCGAAGAGAAAAAATCAGTTATATTATTTATAGGTGTCAATGGGGTTGGAAAAACCACATCTATCGGTAAGTTATCCAGTCAGTTGAAAGCACAAGGAAAGAAAGTTGTAGTAGCTGCAGCAGATACATTCCGAGCAGCTGCGATTGATCAATTGGCAGAGTGGACAAAACGTGCGGGGGTAGATTTGATTGCACAACAAGAAGGATCAGATCCGGCAGCGGTTGTATTTGATGCCTTAGCAGCAGCAAAAGCAAGAAATGCGGATGTGTTGATTGTAGATACAGCAGGACGTTTGCATAATAAGAAAAATTTGATGGAAGAGCTTAAGAAAATCAATCGTGTGATTGATAGAGAATATCCGGATGCTTATCGAGAGACTTTTATCGTATTAGATGGAACGACGGGACAAAATGCTTTAGCGCAGGCGAAACAATTTAATGAAGTTGCAGATATTACCGGAATTATTTTGACTAAGTTAGATGGAACAGCAAAGGGCGGTATTGCGATTGCAATCCAATCAGAATTACAAATTCCAGTAAAATATATCGGAATAGGAGAAAAAATTGACGATTTGCAAAAATTTGATTCAGATAGTTTTGTAGATGCACTTTTTGAATCTTAGATTTTACAATTTTGAAAATAGGATTGAAAATTAGTTGCAGCGTATTATGATATCAAAAAACAGCTATGAGTGATATGCCCCTGTCTACTTGACAGGGGGAAAATCACTCATGGCTGTTTTTGTTTTAAGGGAGTTTTTAACAGCCCCTTTTCATAGTTAATTGCCTATCAATTGTTCTTTAATAAGAGAAAGACCTTCATATTTTGTTGGTAAAAAATGTGTCTTTAATCTTCAATTTTAATACTATCGTCATCGATAGTATAATCATCAAGTTTATAATCGTCAAAATCGTAATCATCATATGAATCATAGCTAGACATGCTATATGGGTTAAGCACATTATTTATTGCATAGCTGAAATTTTGCAACGTAGAAGAATCGATAGTAATACCTGCTTTTTCTAATTTTTCTTCCAGGAAGGTTTCAATATCGAAATCTGCCAGGTAATCATATTGGAAGTTTTCATCCGTCATATCCATAATATTGGCATTATTCGCTGGTATTGTATTGATTTTCTTTGCTTTCATATCTGTTTGTAATGTAAGTGTACATAAGGTTTCCTGATTAGCCAATAATGACATTTCAACATTTGTATCTGTTACACTTTTATTATTTACCACGCATTTTAATTTATAAAGTCCTAACATTGGAACAGCTTTTGTGTAAAAAGTAAATGTACCGGAGCTGGAGCCATCTTTTACACTGGCTGCAAGATCAAACTCTTTTACTTCCATAATTATTAAATTGCTAGGATCTGTGATATAAGAAGTATTCATTTTACTTTGATCGACAATGGATTGAGAAACACCCAAAGTATAAGTGGAGTTTTCAATATTCTTTTTACGAGTTCCTTCTCCTGTAATGGAAATCACTTCTGTAGTGTCATCTGCAGATGGAGTGATTGTACAAGAATAATGGAAGGTATTACCATTTTGCAATGTTACATAATATAGTGGAGAATAATCACCATTACTTTCTGAATGTAATGTGAATTTTCTACCAACAATATTTCCATTATTATCAACATATACCATCATTTTGATGCTATTACCATTTGTGGAAATATCACTTGCATCTATTTCTTCCACTTTTTTTAAGAATTTGCTATAGCTTCCTTTTGAAACTTTTTCAAAAATATTTTTTAATTCTTTATCGTCTTGTACATTTTTTTTCAGTGCTTCAATAAAATCTTTTGCTTGTTCTGCTTCATAGGTGACAGTAAGAACTGTCAATTTCTTACTATTTTTTCCGATTTTCACGTTAGCAGAAGATTTTTTTACAGTGCCATGACTTTCGATTGCTAAATCAATATATCGATTGCTCAAGGTTTCTACATCTTTTGCAGATGGCATTTTATTTGCTGTATCTTTGTAGAAATCAAACAGAATATCCATATTTTCACCTGAACCTTCTTCTAGAAGTTTAGAAAGGTTGATATAGGATTCGTTGATTTCAGGTATTTGTATATATTCTTCTTTGGTGTTATAGTTCAAATATGTATTGGCTGTTAAAAAAGGCACATCATTGATGTTAAGTTGAGCAACACTTTCACAGTCATTTCCTTTTTGTTGTGTAGTTCCAGTGATAGAAACATCTTTTAATCCAGAAAAACCACTCATTGGAAGCGCTTGTAATAGCGTTTGCATACCGCTTCCCAAGGTTAATTTATAAGAAACATTTTGTGTTATGGTATCTTGCTTTAGTTGTTCTAAACCAGTGGCATAGCTTTTTGAAAAGATAGAAGTAAGCGTATGTGTATTGGCTTTTTCAACATGTTCGTAATAGGATGCTGGACTGCTAAAGGTTTTGTAATACATGTTTGTGAAAGTTTTGTGGAAAACACATGCAAGTGCACCAATACAAACAATAAAAGCTGCCATTGTAGCAAATATGATAATTGGTAATTTTTTTAATAATTGATTTGATGCAGCCGGCATATCATATTGATTTTGTGAAGCTGCATTAAAATTTTGTTGTGCATCAAATTGATTTTGTGATGTTGACTTGTAATCCGGTTGTAACGGAATATTATTTTCAGCCATTGCACCATTGTTATAATTATTTTGTTGTGGTGAAAATGTATTTGTTTGTTCAGGTGTATACGTATTTGCCTGCTGGTTATTGTACGCAGTCGCAGACGCATTTAAAGAATTTTCATTTGTAGGTTCAAAAGATTGTTGGGCACCACATTGCGGACAAAATTTTGCATTGTCGTCCAAAAGTGTACCACATTGATTACATTTTTTCATGTTTCCTCCTTCTGCATATTTGTTTATTTTCTTATCGTATCATATTATGTTTGTAACCGATTTTGCTATTAGTTATCTAAATTAGAAATGTATTTTTGATTCGATGTCACTTCTGTTAAAATGAAACTATACAGCTTAGTTTAAGCGGTTACAAATATGCTTTCATAATGTAGTATAATCATACACCATTACGGATACATTAGATAAAGAAAATAAAACCTAAGTATGACTTGAATTTGCAAAAATACTATCATCCATATGTAAGTTCATGTTTTGTTTTTGTGTATATGAAAAAAGTGTATTTTTGCCAAATTTTTTGTTACCAAATCATTATATGTGAAAAAAAAAACGAAAGTAAAGTTAAAATTCAATTAATTACTTTGAAAGTGTTTTCCGTAGTCAACAGAATGCATGCTGGCATGCAATTCTGCTTGAATACGTGAAAACCAGACCTGTATGAGTGTGTAGGCTGATAAGCAAATCCCTTTCATAGACTGTGGTGATGCAAGTGGTATTTGGTGAGAGGTTTTTCTATGTGTATGGGATTTTCAAGAAGTTATACTTGAAAGCCCCTAATAATAGTGCTAGAATAGTAACAAAAAGATTTGTATACCAAAATTGTATGTGAACATACAAAAAAGAAAAGAGGTAATCTACGATGTTGACATTAGAAAAGTTCGAAGAGGCTTCGGATGTGGTTAAGAAGGTT
>JAFORL010000192.1 GCA_017393285.1 Lachnospiraceae bacterium | reverse complement strand
TGGTCCTGAGGGTATAAGATTGAGTGCATTTTTGGTATTGCGAAGATTTATTGTTGATGAAATCGTGCAATATAAGAACCCTTATCCTTACATAACGGGATTGATTGTAAGAACAACTCATAATATTGCGAATGTCGATATGGAACAGGCTGCGCGCGAAGTTGGTCATTCTGGATATACACTAAGAAAATTATTGGGATTGTGGTTAAATGGATTTACTGCTTTCTCTGTGAAACCATTACGAGTTGCCACAATGCTTGGACTATTGTCTTCTTTTGCAGGCGTAATATTTGCAATAATAACGATTGTTCGCAGAATTATTCTTCCAAATGTGCAAGTGGGATGGAGTTCGTTAGCAGTATTAATTTTGATAATTGGTGGATTAATCCTATTTGTATTAGGAATTATGGGAGAATATGTGGGACGTATATATATGTGTATGAACAATACGCCACAATTTATTGTTCGCGATATGACTGCGGAGATGAGGGATACAGTAAATGGAGATAGAAAAGACTTGGCATAACAACATAACGAAAGGACTATTGAAGAATTATGAACCAATGCAGATATAAGTTTATTGACATTGCAAAAGGAATTGGCATAATTCTTGTAATGATGGGACATTTTTTCATTTATGGTTCGACGCCGACTCGGGTGATTTATGCCTTTCACATGCCGATGTTTTTCTTTCTGTCAGGGCTTTTTTTATCAGCACCGCAGGCTACGTCGATAAAAGACAAAACCTTTTGGCAGTATATTTGGAAAAAGACCAAGCGACTGTTTTTGATGTATTGCTTGTTTTTTGCACTTTCTATCGTTGCTGTGGCGATTTTTGATCACAAGACTTATCCTGTGAAAAGAATTGTTAAGGCTTTTCTTGGCAATCGTCTTAGGACTTTCCATATGGGCCCAATCTGGTTCCTTTTGGCATTATATCTCGTGACGGTTCTTTATGCTTTGTTGCATTTATGTCGGTTTCAGCTACTCCATACATGGGAAAAATTCCTGTTGATGATGATGCTTGTGTTTGGTGCGTACAAATTTCCTAGGTTTATGAGTCGCTTTGGACTTTCGTTTATGCCTCTGTTTATAAATACCCTACCGATGGTATTATTCTTTGTATTGTTGGGAACCATCTGTAAGCGACAGATTTTTGATGTGCCGTCAGTGCCATTGGGACACCGCATCCTAATCACGACAGTTTCGCTTATGGTAACGCTAGTAGTCGCGTTTAAGTATTTGGATTTTATTGCAGTAATGACGGGAAGTTTCGGGAAGGATTTGTTCCCATTTCTCTTTGCGGCCACGACCGGAACAATTGCGGTAATATTTGGTAGCTCGCTGCTTGTCAATCATTTACCAGGTCGCGCACTGGCTTATATTGGGCAGCATACGATGTTTTTGCTTGGTATGCATCGCATCGTCAGCTATTATTGCACCAAAATATTTTATGCGATTTTTAAAGTTAAAATCGCGCCGGCCAAGAACTTGCCAAATGGCTATGCGCTGTTGTGGACGATTTTAATGTTACTTGTTTTGCTGGCGCTGGATTGGATGTTTTTGAAGATTTTGCACCTTTGGGGTATGCATACAAAAGCCTAGCATATGCTAGGCTTTTTTGCAGAAATATTAACGCTCATCACCAACTGTATGTGCTAATTATAGAAATCTTAAGAGAATGAAAGAATTAATCATTCCTTTATGAGGGAGGTAGAAATGAAGCAAAGAAGTGGAAATGTGGATTGTGCAAGATTTTTAGCTGCTATGCTGATTATGGCGCATCACATTTATCATATGGGTGTGAAAGGATATCCTTTTCATGAAGCTTGGATTTATGTGGAATTCTTTTTACTGATTACAGGTTATTATACAGCGAAACATTACAGTGACAGAATGGTGGAGAATCCATCCAAGGATGCATTGCAATATACCATCATGAAATTTAAGCCTCTGATTCCGTACACGCTTATCGTAACCATACTTGGGTGGTGTACTCAGGGGATTCTGGGAATCATCAATGAAGGGTGGAAATGGAAAGATTTTGTAATTAATTTTATGGGGGATTTTTCCTTTGATTTATTGTTAATTACGGAGAGTTATGGACATCCGTTGATTGCACCGCTATGGTATTTATCCGGGCTGGTGATTATGTTCCCACTGTTTGCATTATTGGCTCAAATCAGAAATCGTTATACTAAAATTCTAATAAGTATCTTTAGTATATTGATGTATTACGGCTGGGCCGGAGTAACAAAAAACAGAGATTTTCCGCACAATATGTTGCGTATATTTGTGGGGATGTTGTTAGGTCTGTTGATTTATGAAATCTCAGAGATTTGTAGGAATCAAATCTCTGCAAAACCGAAACTGCTACTGACAGTGGTTGAGTTATTTGCTTTTGGGTATCCGGTGATTTGCTGTTTCCGAAATTTTTCGGAGAAGGGTTATACCACAACAAGACTATATTTATTGTGCTTTGTGGTGAGCCTTTTATTATGTGTACCGGGTTTTACGCATACAGCAAAAATCAAAGGAAAGTTTTTTACCTATCTAGGGAAATTGAGCATGCCAATTTTTATCATTCATTGGTATATAGGTACGCTGGTAAGTGTGTTTGCAGAGAAATTTGGATGGAGCGGTAGTATAAGAATCACTACATATTATACAGCTACCTTGGTTATTTCAATGCTTCTAATGTATGTGGTGAACTCTTGGAACAGGGGTAACGATTCTGGTCGGGAACCGTAAGAAGTGAAAAAGTTCGTATGGAAGATGTAAGATACATTCAATGGGACGGTGGTTGGCATTGGTATGCCAAAGTGAACAAGGAAGATGTTATTGATGACTTAGGCAACCAAAAGTGGAACACAAAAAAAGAGGCTGAAAAAGCCGCAGAATGGTAT
>JAFORL010000191.1 GCA_017393285.1 Lachnospiraceae bacterium | reverse complement strand
CGCAATACCGCGGTCGCGCTAGCGTTTTGCAAGCAAAACGCTTTGTCCTGTCATAGGAAATTGCGCAACAATTCAGCCTTTCTTGATTTGTTTCTTTTGGTTGAGCTGGCATTTTGTGAATGACTCGGTTGCACTGTAAAAAAATTAAAAAGAGTGTTGACAAAGAAAAATATATATGTTATAGTATCTAAGTAAGTTTGAGTTACACATTTTGCGGGTGTAGTTCAATGGTAGAACACTAGCCTTCCAAGCTAGATACGTGGGTTCGATTCCCATCACCCGCTTTACTTTAGAGATTTTAGACAAGAGTGGACGTGAGTCCACTCTTTTGCTTTACTTTTGGAAAGGAGGACCAGATGGGAGCAAAAGAAAATTACGAAGCAAGGACCGAGGCTTTGATTTTGCCAATTTTGGAGCCATTACATTTTGAGTTGGTGGATGTGGAATATGTGAAGGAAGGTTCTACCTGGTACTTGAGAGCTTTCATAGATAAAGAAGGAGGGATTACGGTAAACGATTGCGAAGTTGTCAGTAGGCAAATGAGCGATTTGCTGGATCAAGAAGATTTTATACCGGATGCCTATATTTTTGAAGTGAGTTCTCCAGGATTGGGAAGACAATTAAAAAAAGACAAAGATTTTGTTCGCAACATGGGCAAGGAAGTGGAGATTAAACTTTACAAAGCCATTTCTTTATATGATGAAAAAGGAAAAGAAGTCAAAGAAAAAGAAGTATTTGGTATTTTAAAAGCATTTGATGATGCTACAGTTACCATTGCGTTTGATGAAAATGATGAGCCGGATGCGTATTTACAATTAAACAGAAAAGAAATTGCAATTATTCGTTTGGCTATTCAATTTTAAGGTAGTAGATAAATAAATCGTGAAAAGCGAGAATATAGAAAACAGGAGGCTATAAATATGGCAAGCAAAAAAAGTGAGTTGATTCTTGCATTAGATCAAATCGAAAAAGAAAAAGGAATTAGTAAGGATATTATTTTAGAAACACTTGAAAATTCTTTATTAGTTGCATGTAAGAATCAATATGGTAAAAATGATAATATTCGTGTGAGTATTAATCGTGAAAATGGAAAAGTAGCTGTTCATGCAATCAAAGAAATTGTAGAAGAAGTAGAAGATCCAGTCACACAGATTTCTGCTTTAGAGGCGAAAGTAAAGTTCCCTAAAAATGAAATTGGTGAGACGGTAGAAGTAGAAGTTACACCAAAGAATTTTGGTAGAATTGCAGCCCAAAAAGCAAAACAGGTTGTAGTACAAAAGATACGTGAAGAAGAAAGAAAAGGTTTATACGAACAATACTTCAGCATGGAAAGAGAAGTGGTAACCGGTATTGTACAACGTTACAACAATAATACAATCAGTGTAAATCTTGGAAAAGTGGACGCTGTTTTGACAGAGAACGAACAAGTTCGTGGTGAACGTTTTAAACCAACAGAACGTATTAAATTGTATATTGTGGAAGTGAAGGATACACCAAAAGGACCTAAGATTACGGTTTCTCGTACCCATCCGGAATTGGTGAAACGCTTATTCGAATCAGAAGTTGCAGAAGTGAAAGATGGAACTGTAGAGATTAAAAGCATTGCAAGAGAAGCAGGTTCCAGAACAAAGATGGCAGTATGGACAGATAACAAGGATGTAGATCCAGTAGGCGCATGCGTTGGTGTAAACGGTGCAAGAGTCAATGCAATTGTAGAAGAATTACGTGGAGAAAAGATTGATATTATCAATTGGAGTGAAGATCCTGCCGTTTTGATTGAAAATGCATTGTCTCCTGCAAAGGTAGTATCTGTGGAAATTGATGCAGAAGAAAAAAGTGCAAGAGTTGTTGTACCAGATTTTCAATTATCTTTGGCAATTGGTAAGGAAGGTCAGAATGCAAGACTTGCTGCGAGACTTACAAATTACAAGATTGATATTAAAAGTGAATCTCAAGTTGGTCTTACACCTACAGAAGAAACAAGTGCTGATTTCTAATTGTTCACATCAGGGTGCCTGCAAATTCGGGTAACATATCGTTACACAATTTTTCGGCAACTGGCTGGTGCTTCCAACTGGATTGTCACAGTGTATGGGACAATTCAACTGTGTGAAATAGAAATGCATATCAAAAGAACAAGGCGATACAAGAAGCCTTGTAGGTTGAAAAAAGTATTTGTTGAAAAAGGAGTTTTCTAATGATCAATAAGAAAAGTCCATCCCGTATGTGTGTGGGATGCGGTGAAATGAAAGAAAAAAAGCAAATGATTCGTGTGATTAAGACACCTGAACATGAAATAGTATTAGATGTGACTGGGAAGAAAAATGGACGTGGTGCATACATTTGCCGTTCTGTTGCATGTTTACAAAAAGCAATAAAATCAAAAATGCTTGAAAAGAGTTTACGAACTGCAATTCCTGATAGTATATACGAAGCATTAGAGAAGGAGTTGAAAGAACTTGAAAAATAATAAGGTTTTTGGATATATTGGTTTAGCTGCAAAGTCTGGTAATGTAGCAAGTGGAGAATTTATGACAGAAAAAGCTGTAAAAGAAGGCCGCGCAGAAGTTGTGATTGTGGCAGGTGATGCTTCGGATAACACCAAGAAGATGTTTTCGAATATGTGTGAATATTATCAGGTACCTATGTATATCATGAGTACAAAGGATGAAATAGGACATGGGATTGGTAAACAGTTTAGAGCATCATTGGCAATCACGGATCATGGTTTGGCAAAAGCAATTAGAAAACAACTTGATATAGATGAAATGCAGAACGAAGATAGTAAAGAGAGGTAGTGTGTATATGGCAACAAAGATGAAGGTCTATGAAATCGCAAAAAGTTTAAATCGAACGAGTAAAGAATTGATAAAAGCCTTAAATGAAAATGGTTTTGAGGTAAAAAGTCACAATAACAATATTGAAGATGAAGCAATCGCATTTATTTTAAAAACATTCAAACCGTTAGAGGATAAGAAAACAGAAGAAAAAACAACAAAAACAGTCGATACTGTTGCTGAGAAAAAACAAGAAAGCAAAGTAGAAGAAAAGAAAGCAGAGCAGGCGAAGGGAGTAGCAGTTGAGAAAAAAGCCAGTGACAACGCAAAGAAGACGGAAACAAGTGCTGCACCTAAGAAGGCAAATGAGGAGGGAAATACGATTACAACATCAGTAAAAGAAACAGAAGCAAAGAAAAATGATAACGTTGTAGAAGAAAAACAAGAAGCAAAAGCGAATGAAGAACGTAACGGAGAAAGAAGAAATAATGGGGACAGAAATAACGACCGTAACAACTTCAATCGCAACAACAATCGAAGAAATGACCGTGGTGGCTTTAATCGTAATAACGGGGACAGAAATAACGATCGTGGCGGATTCAACCGTAACAATGACAGAAATAATGACCGTGGCGGATTCAACCGTAACAATGATAGAAACAATGACCGTGGCGGATTCAACCGTAACAATGATAGAAATAATGACCGTGGCGGATTCAACCGTAACAATGACAGAAATAATGATCGTGGCGGATTCAACCGTAACAATGACAGAAATAATGATCGTGGCGGCTTTAATCGTAACAATGATAGAAGAAATGATCGTGGCGGCTTTAATAAAGATCCGTTTGCATCTGTGGTATTTGAAAAACCAGCTGAAAAGTCAGGTGGTAGAAATAACGCACAAAGAAATGGTAATGGATACAACAATAAAAAGAAAAACAACAAACGTGATTATGATGACGAGATTCCAATGACAAAACCAAAGAAGGATCCAAATAGAAAGGGTGCATTCATCAAACCGGCTCCTGTAGTGAAGGAAGTAGAGCCAGAAGATAGCATTAAGACAATTGCTTTGCCTGAAACCATGACAATCAAAGAATTTGCAGATCGCTTAAAGGTACAGGCATCAGATGTTATTAAGAAATTATTTATGCAAGGTAAAATGGTTACCATTAACCAGGAAATTACATTTGATGAAGCAGAAGAATTAGCATTGGAATACAATGTCATTGCAGAAATGGAAGAGAAGGTTGACGTCATTGCAGAATTGTTAAAAGAAGACGAGGAAGATGAAAGCAAATTAAAGAAGCGTCCACCGGTTATTTGTGTTATGGGACACGTTGACCATGGTAAGACTTCCTTGTTGGATGCCATTCGTAAAACCAATGTTACAAACCGCGAAGCAGGTGGTATTACACAGCATATTGGTGCTTATATGGTATCTGTTGGTGGTGAGAAGATTACCTTCTTAGACACACCGGGACATGAAGCTTTTACTTCTATGCGTATGCGTGGAGCACAATCTACAGATATTGCAATCTTAGTTGTTGCTGCGGATGATGGTGTTATGCCTCAGACTGTAGAAGCAATCAGCCATGCAAAAGCTGCAGGGGTAGAAATTATCGTAGCAGTCAATAAAATGGATAAAGAAAGTGCCAATATAGAACGTGTAAAACAAGAATTGGTGGAATACGAATTGATTGCTGAAGATTGGGGTGGTACAACAGCATTTGTACCAGTTTCAGCCCATACAGGACAGGGTATTGAAGACTTATTAGAGATGATTCTGTTAACTGCTGAAGTGATGGAATTGAAAGCAAATCCAAGTCGTGTTGCACGTGGTGTTGTAATTGAGGCACAGCTTGATAAAGGTAGAGGACCTGTAGCAACTGTTTTGGTTCAGAAGGGAACTTTACATGTAGGAGATTCTTTGGCAGTTGGTAAAGCGTATGGTAAAGTACGTGCCATGATTGATGATAAAGGAAGAAGAATCAAAGAAGCCATTCCTTCCACTCCTGTAGAAATTTTAGGTTTGAATGAAGTACCAGACGCTGGTGAAATCTTCATGGTAACAGAAAATGATAAAGAAGCTAGAAATATAGCTGAAATCTACATCAAAGAGGGTAGAGAAAAGTTACTTGCAGATACCAAATCAAGACTTTCTTTGGATGGTTTATTTGATCAAATTCAAGCAGGTAATATTAAGGAATTGAACTTAATTGTAAAAGCAGATGTACAAGGTTCAGTGGAAGCTGTAAAACAAAGTTTGTTGAAGTTGAGCAACGAGGAAGTGGCAATTCGCATCATTCATGGTGGTGTTGGTGCAATTAATGAATCAGACGTTTCTTTAGCAAGTGCTTCCAATGCAATTATCATTGGATTTAATGTCAGACCAGATGCAACAGCAAAAGACATGGCAGATACAGAAAATGTTGATATCCGCTTGTATAAGGTAATCTACAACGCTATTGAAGATGTAGAGGCTGCTATGAAGGGTATGTTGGACCCAGTATTCGAAGAAAAGGTAATTGGACACGCAGAGGTTCGCCAAACCTTTAAGGCATCTGGTGTGGGTACCATTGCAGGTTCTTATGTATTAGATGGTAAAATCGTTCGTCATTCTAAAGCACGTATTACCCGTGAGGATGAATTGATTTTTGAAGGTGAATTGGCATCCTTAAAACGTTTTAAAGATGATGTAAAAGAAGTAAAAGCAGGTTATGAATGTGGACTTGTATTTGAAGGCTTCAACGATTTGCGTGAAGAAGATAAAGTAGAAATTTATGTAATGGAAGAAGTTCCAAGATAAATGTAGCTTTCCAAATAGACCGACTAGGAGGTGCTGAAATGAGAAAGAACAGTATAAAAAATACGAGAATTAACATGGAAGTGCAGCGAGAGTTAAGTAAAGTAATTAGCCAAGAAATGAAGGATCCTCGTATCGATCCTATGACATCAGTGATTGCGGTAGAAGTATCACCTGATTTAAAGCAAGCAAAAGTATTTGTTAGTGTGTTTGGATCAGATGAAAAAAAACAGGCGACATTAGAGGGCTTAAAAAGTGCAGCACCGTTTATTCGTAAACATTTAGCCTCTACCATTAATTTGAGAAATACACCAGAGTTGCATTTCTATATGGATGAGACGATTGAATATGGTGTGAATATGTCAAAATTAATTGATGAAGTTACGAAAGATCTTCCAAAAGATTCGGAAGAATAAATGCAAAGCTCCCTTCTAGAGTAGGGGGCTTTCTTTTGTAATTGGAAATTACGATGCAATTGTCCGATTACAAAAAGACCTTGAGGGAACATAGAATAAAGAAGGAGGAATGATGGGATGAAAGAAATATGGGAAAAGGTAGAAGCGGCACATCAGATTGGTATTTGCGGCCATGTGAGACCGGATGGGGATTGTGTCGGAACATGTATGGCACTGTATTTATATGTAAAAAAGAATTATCCGCAAAAAGCAGTGAATGTGCATTTAGAATATATGCCAGAACGTTTTGCTTATTTATTTGACGGGACCGGTTATCAAGAAGGATTTGAAAATATGCCGGAATGTGATTTGTTTTTTTCTTTGGATACAGGAGATTTGGAACGTTTAGGTGCGGCGGCAAAAATAGTAGAAAAGGCTGATACCTGCATTTGTATCGACCACCATATTAGCAATACAGGATTTGCAGACATCAATGTTGTAGATCCTGATTCCAGTTCTGCATCACAAGTTTTGTTTGAATTATTAGATGAGAAAAAAATTGACAAATCAATAGCAACTGCATTATATTTAGGTATAGTGCAGGATAGTGGTTGCTTTCAATATGACAGTACCTCTAGAAGAACTATGGAAATTGCGGGAATATTAATGGAAAAAGGTGTAAATACATCCAATATCGTGGATCGAACCATGAAACAAAAAACCTACGTCCAAAATCAAATGTTAGGTCGTGTATTGTTAGAAAGCCTTTTATTGTTGGATGGACAGGTGATTGCCAGTCGCATTACACAAGGTATGATGGAATTTTATGGTGCTACGAAAGAAGATTTGGAGGGTATAGTAGAGCAGTTGCGAGTGACCCAAGGAACAGAAGTGGCTATATTTTTGCATGAGGTAGGCGTGTTAGAATATAAAGTTAGCATGCGTTCGAAAGAATATGTAGATGTGAGTAAGATTGCTTCACATTTTGGCGGTGGCGGTCATGTCAGAGCTGCCGGTTGTACCATGTCCGGTACTTACCATGATATATTAAATACCCTTTTAGAATGGATTGATTTACAAATAAAAGATCGGAGTAAATAAATATGATTAACGGAATTATCAATGTATATAAAGAGAAAGGATTTACTTCTCATGATGTAGTTGCAAAACTAAGAGGCATATTGCGTCAAAAGAAAATTGGACATACAGGTACCTTGGATCCGGATGCCGAGGGTGTTTTGCCAGTGTGCTTAGGCAATGCTACAAAATTGTGTGATATGCTGGCAGATCGAAGCAAAACCTATGAAACGATACTACAATTGGGAATAGAGACAGATACCCAGGATAGTTCCGGTCAGATTTGTAATGAAAGACCTGTGACCTGTACAGATGAAGAAATCAAAGCAGTAATTATGGATTTTGTGGGAGAGTATCAGCAGATTCCACCTATGTATTCGGCAAAAAAAATCAATGGAAAAAAACTGTACGAACTGGCAAGAGAAGGTAAAGTGGTAGAAAGAAAACCTTGTCAGGTACATATTTATGACATTGTGATTTTAGATATAGACATGAAACAACATAGGGTACGTATGCGGGTGCATTGTTCCAAAGGCACCTATATTCGAACCTTGTGTCATGATATTGGACAACGATTGGGCTGCGGTGCTTGTATGGCGTATCTCTTACGTACACAAGTGAGCCAGTTTGTATTGGAAAATAGCTTAACCCTAGACCAGATTCAGCAATTGACACAGGAGGATTTGTTGTTGCCACAAGTTTTTCCATCGGATCAAGCCTTTTCCGGTTATTGTAGTATTACCGTAAAGCCGGAAGCAGATGCCTTGATTTACAATGGAAATCCTATTCGAAAGACGCATGTAGCTTCGTGTACAGAAGGCAATAAAGAATTATATCGAATCTATGATAGCAAAGGGAAATTTATCGGTGTTTATACTTGGTTAGAGGAGAAAAAACAATATAAACCATACAAGATGTTTTTATCTCAGTTGTAGAAGACTCTTTCCGCTAAGTGAAACCTAGGAGGAGTTATAACAAAGGCACCATACAGTTTGGAGGTTATTTATGAGGCATATATTTAATACCAAAGATTTTCAATTAAAAAACGCTGCCGTGTGTTTGGGAAAATTTGATGGCATACATAAAGGACATCGTTTCCTGATCAGTAAAATACAGGACTTTCAATCACAAGGATATCAATCTGTAGTGTTTACCTTTGCTTTGCATCCATCCTCTTTGTTTTCTGACCAGGAATCATTTTTGATTGACTCTGTGGAGGAAAAAGCAGAAAAATTGAGACAATTAGGTGTAGACACATTGATTTCTTATCCTTTTACAAAAGAAACAGCAGCTATGGAACCAGAACAATTTATCGCAGAAGTCTTGGTAAAAAAAATAGATGCAAAGGTCATCATTGTTGGAAATGATTTTCATTTTGGCAGGGAGAGAAAAGGAACGGTAGATACTTTAAAAGCCTATGCAAAAGAATATGGCTATCAGGTGATTGCCATGGATAAAATTGCTGATAAGCAAGAAGTGGTAAGTAGTACCAGAATTCGAAATGCCATTCGGAATGGAAATATGGAGGAAGCAAAACAATTGCTGACTGTACCTTTTGCAATTACAGGGGAAGTTTTGCATGGAAAAAAACTTGGCCGAACAATTGGTATGCCAACCATCAACCAAGCTGTAGAAAACAATAAAATTTTGCCACCTAAGGGAGTCTATGTTTCCCTTGTACATTTAGAAGATGGTGTCCATGGAGGCATTACAAATGTGGGAACCAAACCAACTGTAAGTGGAGAAGAAAAAATCGGCATAGAGACAAATATCTTTGATTATGCAGGTGATTTATATGGGAAATGTTTGCGAGTAGAATTACTGCATTATGTGCGGGGGGAAATCAAGTTTCAAAATGTAGAGGCTTTGATGGAACAGATGCACAAAGATAAAAAATTTGGTCAACAATATTTACAAGTGCAGGAAGATATGATATAATGCAAAAGTATCAGAATAACCGCTACTCGGAATAAGGACAATCCGACCTTGTTCTGTGTTGACGGCATTTTATTAGGAGGATATATTATGATCAGTAAAGAAAAGAAAGCAGAGATTATTGCAAAGTACGGTAGAAAAGCAGGAGATACAGGTTCTCCAGAAGTTCAAATCGCTTTATTAACAGAGAGAATTCTTGAATTAACAGAGCATTTGAAAGTAAACCAAAAAGATCATCATTCAAGAAGAGGTCTTTTAAAGATGGTAGGTCAGAGAAGAAACTTACTTGCTTATTTAAAGAAGACTGACTTGGAAGGATATCGTGCATTGATCGAAAAGTTAGGATTAAGAAAATAATCAATTGGAATCTGAGGGCCACGTTATGTGGTCCTTTTTTCTGATGTGGTCAGGAGTTTTATATTTTCTCTTGAAGTCTTCCTTGTACCACAATTTTGTCTATATTTTCCAAGGATTTCCTCGTCGTACACACCATGTACGTACTGCGGAAATGTCGTTATCCAAGAAACAATTATCTCGAAATTCTTGTATAAAAAGACTTCAAGAGCACATAAATAGAAAGGAGTGCAATGAGTGTATAAAGGACATAAGATAAAATCTGTATTGCCAGGCAGTATTGCTGAAGAAATGGAGATTGCAGTTGGTGATGTGTTATTGACAATCAATAATCAAGAATTAAAAGATGTGTTTGACTATCACTTTTATATGAACGATGAGTATATTGTTGTACTTCTTAGAAAACCCAATGGTGAAGAATGGGAATTAGAAATTGAAAAAGAATATGAAGAAGATT
>JAFORL010000190.1 GCA_017393285.1 Lachnospiraceae bacterium | reverse complement strand
ATACCATATTTTAATTTTTTTTCTCCAGCTCCATAAAATATGCAGAAAACGAAAAATTTCTTTTTCTTTTTTCTGTTTCGATTCTTCTTCTACATTCATCCCATCCGGTTCAACTATGGCTTCCGCTTCTTCTGCCTGTGAGGTGTTTTTTTCAGTTATTTTTTCTTCTGTCTTTCCTGTTTTTTTCTCCCGAATCTCCTCTTCCTCTTTGGGCAAATCTTCATCAAAATTAGCAGGCAAAGGTTCAGGTTCCTTCTTGGTTACATCCTTGCAAGGACTGTTTTTCTTGCTGGTTTGGCTTTTTCCTTTTCTGGCTCGAAGCTGTTTCTGCTTTTGCTTTTTCTTATAGGCCAGTTTCTTTTTCTTACGTCCAATTATTAAAATCCCAAATACACGTAAAAAAAACTGTAATTCATCTTCAAACAACATTTTTGCCCAAACAATCGGAAACAACCAACTAAAATATATTTTTATCTGGGGATCTTTTTCCAATTCTTTTTGAAAGAAGATTTTATATCGGATTGGAACAAATAAAACAAGCAATGCAAGAACCAATACTATGCCAAGCAAAGCCAATAAAACAATGCCTAGTATTTGTAATACACACAATGCCAAATGCATCCACTATCTCCCCTTTCATAGCCAAATGTTCGCAACCCTTCCACCAATGGCCAGCCTGTCATTTCTTACACCCTAGTCTAAACCATACCATTTTGCAATCTGAAAATCTCCGGTTTTCTCATATACATGGGCTACAATGGCAGCAGCAATGATTTTGGCATACCTTCTACTCCCTGCCATTCCTAATACCTTTATTTGCTTTTTTTTATAATAGGAAAAACGCAAGTCATTCACAGAAATAATATCTAATAAATTGCAAGGATTCGTAGGCAATATAATTAAAAAAAATGGAAATTGCAGTCTTCCTTTTTTGATATGTTCCTGCACCTTTTCTTTCTGCCTTTTGGCAATCTCATCCATGTACAATTGCTCACTCCAAATAATCATTTTCTATTCCTCTGAAAATCCTAATATCATTGCAATCAAATTCATACTTGCCTGACGTTCAGCCACATCCTTGCAATCTTCCAAGGCACTGCGAATATACGTTTGCAGTTCATCTGTATTTTGAAAGAAGACAGGTAATTTACTTAACGTAATTGCCATAATTGCACGAACTACACACCGCTCTCTTCCTTGAAAAGCAGTTTCAAATTTTTGAATTAACTTTTGTGTTTCCGCTTCAATATAAGCTGCATCTATGGCTTCATCCTGTTCTGGTTCAGGATCAAATTCAAAAAAGGTACCATAAGAGGATAACAAGGTTGCAATCTGGTCTAGGATTAACATTTGTTCCATAGAATCTTCTTTTTCTAAAATATCCTGATGTCCCATCAAAACATCTTCCAAAGCAGATTGCAAAAGCATAAATTCTTCCAACAGTTGTTCCTGTTTCCCTTCTAATAGGGCAAATTTTTCCTCTAAAGCTACTGTTTCTCCCTTCTCATTCTCACATATAAACATTTGATAAATACCTTGCACAATCGCATAGCAAACCTGATCACTAGGATCTGTCAAAGCTTGTTCTGTGTAAGAAGCGATAAAACAATACAGCATATTTAAAATTTGTTGCAAAGTAATATAAAAATTAGAAATATCACTCATTTGATTTGCTTTTTCTTCCAATTCATCGTAAATTGCACGAAATTCTGCTTCCGAAAGTACTTTTAACTGTCGTTTTTGCAAGCGTTGTACAAATTCTCTATAAGCAGGGAAATAATTTTCTACTCCCTCAGGTGCATACAAACCTGCACTACTTTCCAACAAATAAATGACCCGTTCAAAAGATGCTTTGTCTAATTCCTGATATACAGACAACCCATTTTCCAATAATTGAAAAAATTTACCTCTCGCCATACGAACTGGAAGTTCTCCCATCACTGAACGAATATTTTCGTTTATGATGGTATTATCCTTCTGTGCAAATATAGCATTACAAGTTTTGGCAACGAAGGTTTCTATATCTTCTCCCTCTTCTATATTTTCATACTTTAATTCTATACGATTAACAACATGCTCATAGATTGCCAATTGATCCGTATACATAGTTAGAATACGCATTTTTTTCGTTACCAATTCACGTGCAGTTACAATTTCTGCAATCATTTTTTTCTTTTCTTCATCAGAAACTGCCTGCCTGACAAAAACTTTTTCAATCGTTTCGTTGATGAATTGAATTACTTCCTGTAATTCCTCATCTTTTGCTGTTTCATTCTCCTCCACAACCTGATACAACACAAAATACTCCATTGCAATATGCAATAAAGATATTTGATTACTCAAATCCAAAAAGTGTGTTTGATACGCTTTTATATTTTCAGATAAATTGATTCCTTTGTTAATATTTCTCACAAGTTCTCTTGTATAACTCATAATATCCTCTTTTCTATTCCATTGTCCTCTCGGAGTCTTTTTATACTAGAATTTCGAGATTGCTTTCTTGGATCATGACACCGCTATTTTTCCAACTACTTTTCTTCAAGATAATAAGTAAAAAGCCGTCATGTCCTTTTATTTAGATAAAGAGTTGCACAATCACTGCACAACTCTTTTTCTATTATTAGGCAGATATCAACACCCAACGTAGCTTGCTATTTCTCTGTGCAAGCTTCTTTTCACTTTTTTGTCATTAAGCAGATACCAACACCCAACTCTTAAACCAACGCAAATATTTCACTGCCACTTCTGCCTTCATCGGATATCCTGAAATCACTGGATAAAACATAATAAATAAACCGACTGCAAGTGCTGCATATATGGCACAGGCAATGATTACTTTATTTCGATTATGTTTTTCCTGATGCTGATAAATCCAATACATCGTATAGCCAATCATAATGGTGATAAATGGCACGCTTGGGAAATAGTGATAGATAAATGTACATCTGGTTACACCAGTCCAAGGTAACAATTCTGCCATATAACCAACACTTAAGAAAATCGCATACTTATCTCTATTTTTAATAATCAAATATAACATAAAGACAAATGCCGGTATACCAGCCCACCACACTGCAGGATTACCAAAAGCACTGATATTTTCCTGCTTTCCATTGGAAAGGGTTCCTGTGTAATACCAAATTGGACGTTTCATAATCGGCCACTCATACCATGTGGAAGAAAATGGATGTTCCGCATCTAATTTAGAATGATAATTCCACATAGCAAACTGGTTTCTCACCATCTGACCAACCAAATGATTCAAGGCACCTGTATTCTTTTTAATTTGTTTTTTACCTAATTCACTATTTACATCTTCAATATGCTTAATAATTACACCATCTGTGGAGCTTGTTACTGTTGTAGTCGTACCATCTTCAAATGGAACAGTGTAACTGGTTTCCTGTATGGTCTGTGCTTCATCCGTAAAATATGTGGTTTCATCTGAAGTATAGACAACCAAACCATATCTGACACCATCTTCAAATGGAATATAAGATACGGTGTAAATTGTCAATGGCACTACGATAAAGGCAACACAACAAAATCCAATGGTTGCTATAAATTTCTTCCAAAATCCTGCAATCACATCACTATGTTTGATATCATTGCTCGTTTCATTTGGTCGATGTAAAGCATAACGATATTCCATATATCTTCTGCCCATAATCAATAAAAACATTGCGCCCAAGCCTCATCCAGCATAAACGCCAGGCCATTTACATGCACAACCAAGCCCCATTGCAATACCACATAATCCCAGTGGAATAAAAGTTTTTAATAATTTT
>JAFORL010000189.1 GCA_017393285.1 Lachnospiraceae bacterium | reverse complement strand
CTTTCGCTTTTATCCAAGAGCAATCTTCTCATATACTTATCACGCAGCTATCTTATCGTTTCAAATTAATCAATTCCTCTAACATACTATCAGAAGTAGTAATAATTCTTGAATTAGCCTGGAAACCTCTCTGTGTAGTAATCATATTGGTAAATTCAGAAGAAAGGTCAACATTTGACATTTCCAACACACCAGTACTGATGGACCCACCAGCCTCCTGTACATCCTGACCAATACCATCAAAATCTCCAGAGTTTTGCGTGGTAGCAAACATGCTATTACCAACCGATTCCAAACCTGTCGCATTGGCAAAAGTAGCTACACTGATTTGTCCCAATAACTTGGTTTCACCATTGTCATAAGAACCGTAAATCTTACCACCTTCATCTACAGATAAACCTGTCATTTTACCCATGGCACGTCCGGCTCCTGTGCCTGATCCATCACTCATACCGCGCTGTGCCTGCAAAGAACATTTTCCATTTGCAGCATATTGCGTAATGGTTGAAAAATCAATTTTAACATCTTCATAAGCATCAGATAATTTTGTCAATGTAAGTGTTTCAGGTTCTGTAGAAGTACTAGCTCCAGAAGGCAATACGGTATCAAACTTACCTGTTGCAGCATTAAAGTTCAATGTAGATAGTGCTGCACCTGGTGTTAAATTAAAAGACTGGGTCTGTCCAGCGGTATATGTAGCTGGATCAATTGTTGCTGTATAAGTAACACCACCAAAGGTTACTCCGTTTGTACCAATCGTAGTCAATTCTTTTTCTTCTGTGGTATTGCCATTGGCATCCTTCTTATATTGCCAGAAAATAGATTGTCCATCCTTATCTACAATATCTGACACAGCAACATCATACTGACCATCTATAATCTGATTATTCGTATCAACTTTACTTGTAAGCTTTAATTGCATATTGTAGCTATTTCCCAACTTATCATAGAAATTCACTTGCATAGCAACCCCGTTCTTCGTCTGTAATTCAGGGTCTGTTGAATCCACATTTCCTTTGAGGTAACAATTTGTAGTTGCCTGTGGTGCAGAAGTTAAATTCTCCGCACTCATTACTGTAAGTGGCTTCACCGCTGTACGTACAATACCAATTGCCTGTGCCTCTTTTCCTTGTGCGATATCTTCATTTACTTGGGCCTCATTGGTTCCCCAACCCATCACAGCAGCCCCCGCTGCGGTACATAAAGTTCCTGAACCATCTACAAAGAAAGAACCTGCTTTTGTATAACGCAACTCTCCGCCATATTTTACTACGTAGAAAGCATCTCCATTGATCATGCAATCCAATGCATTATCTGTATTTTGTGAACCACCAGAGGTACCTACTGTTGTAGTAATCGAAGCAACCTTTGTACCAATACCAATTTGCTTTGCATTGGTTCCTGTAGTTCCGGTAGCATCATTGGCTGCCGATGCCGTCTTTGTTGTCTGATATAATAAATCTGAAAAGTTTACATTACTTGCCTTAAAACCAACTGTGTTTACGTTTGCAATGTTGTTACCAATTACGTCCATCTTTGTCTGATGTGTTTTTAAACCTGCAACACCAGAATATAATGATCTCATCATAAGCCATTTCCTCCTCATTTTGCGCCTTAGCGCCCCTAATGTCGTATCTGCCTTTTCTGTCATTCAAAGGCAGCCCGCCTCCATATAGGTCCGGCGAATTACGTAGTTAACTAATTACCGCTCCGTCAATATTGGTAAATACAGAATCTTTTGTATCATTCACTGCTGTTATCACCGTGTTGTTTCTAATATTTACGATAAATGCCAAATCATCTACCATAACCAAGGATTCCTGTATTCCCTTTTCCCGAGCTTTGTTGGTCCCCTGTTCCAATCTTTGGATCTGTTCTGCCGATAAATCAATCTTACGGTCTGCCAATCTCTCATTGGCATGCTTAGAAAATCGCAATTCGCTATTTTTCACGCTTGTCTGATTTTCTTGTATTTCTTGTTTTTCCTGTAAGACTTTTGCAAAATCAGATGCTTGCTTTGGCAGCAAGGATGTTTGTCGGTTCGACTTTTGTGGGGACATTTGATTGTGCATTTGCTCAATCGATGTAAATTGATGATGCATGATATTCATTGTTCTCCCACCTTTCTATCTACAAGCCCTATGCATGAGTTTATTCCAAATGCAATTAGACTCCTGTTGTAGGTTTTGTTCCCACAACTTTAATATTTGCTTTTCCATGGCTGGTAGTTTCTGCCTTGTCATCAAAAATACATGTGACAGCGTAGCTTCTACCCGGTTCTAATCCTTCCAAGGCTTCTTGCTTGATTGTAAGGATTTGTTTTTCTTTGTCATAAGACAAATAATCCGTGTCAACTAAATTACCATCAATGGCAAGATATAAACTATTGGCTTCGTATCCTTCCTGTCCCATAGAAACAGCCAACTTGATGTCTGCTGTATGGTCATAATCAAAGGTCGCTGTCTGTTCTGCTACGCTAGGACCATATTTCTCCTGCAAATAATTATCACCTAGCACTGCCTTTACGTCTGCAGCCTTATATTGTGCACCATTGATATTCACATAGGAAGTATTACCTGATACAGATACATAATCCACCACGCCTTCTACCGTTGCGGAATCTGTTGTAACCTGTACAGTCTTTCCTACCATAGTAAATGCTTGGGTATTACTTAAGGTACTACTCATATTTTGCATTTCTTCCAAAGATGAAAACTGCGCAAGTTGTGCAATCCACTCGGTATCTGAAGAAGGTTCCAAAGGATCCTGGTATTGCATCTGTGCCACCAACAATTGTAAGAATGCATCTTTTCCAAGAGATGTGGTACCCCTTGTCACTTTTTTCATAGATTCCACTGCTGTATCTTTTACTGATCCATCCACTACCTGTGCAATATTACTCATGTTTTTCCTCCTTTCTACGCAATATAATCTACCTGTCCTCCATTGCTTCTCATCATCTGAACAGCTACTTGTTCCGCTTCTGTTAAGTTGATGTCATCTGTTATATCGGACAATTTTAGATTTCTTTGAAGACTTTTTGCCATGTTATTTTTTTGTTGTTCCTTTTGTTCTTCCGCATTGGCTTGATTGCCCTGGGCAAAATCAAAATCAGATACACTTACCTCAACTCGATCCACCTTCATTCCCTGTTCAGACAAAGTATCTCGCAATTGTTGTATTTGACTCTCCAATGCCTGTTTTGCCAATGCATTCTCTGTAACAAATTGAGCCGTTACATGTCCGTCTTTCATTGCCACTGACAAATGTACTTTTCCTAAATTTTCAGGATTTAACTGCAAATGCATTTCTGAGGTATCTGCTGTAACCTGCACACGAATTTGCTCTACCACCTGTTGCACAATTTCTCTTACCTGTTGCACCGTTTGCATATGCTCCTCTACAGATGCCACCTGTTCCTCTTGAATAGAAGCGAAATTTGCCACAAATTGTTCTGTGGAAAGCATTGTTTTATTTTCTTTTGCTTCCTTACCGGCAGATTCTTGATTACCATTTTCCTGCTTGGTATCAGACTCTATTGATGCTGTGGAAGCTGTGGTTTGCTCCAAAGAAGTAGTGGTATTTTCTGCTTGTACATATTCCTTTTTCACTTCTGTTTCGTTCGTATTCGATTTCACTTCTTGTATAGGTTCTGCAACCTTTGCTAGCGTTTCTACCACTTCATTGCTTTGGCTCTCTGATTGAGACAATGCCATTTTCTCAGGCTTGTCAATAAAAGTTTCCACACTCTCTTGCTCTGGCATAAGTTCCTGTAACGGCTTCTCTACCGAAGTCGTTACTGCTGGCTCTTCCATGACCTCTTGCAATGTTTTTTCATGCATCTGTTCTGGTAATGGTTGTGCCTGCTGCGGATTTTCCATCGCAGATCCTGTCATAATCGCAGTAGCTTCCTTCTTCCATTGGTCTTGTGGTGTTGATGTAGAAATGGTTTCCTTTTCAAGCTCTGGCACCAGATTTTGTGCCTGTGTTGATGCTTGTCCGTCTACTACCTCTTGTACTGTTACCTCCACTGACTGCTCTGTAACGTTCTGTCCTTGTCCTTCGACAAATTGGTTCATGATTGTCTGGGCTTCTTCAGGTGTAATCTGTAAGTTTTCCGCCAAGTCTCCAAGTGTTTCTTCCGCAATATTTTGCAACTCTGCGAATTGCTTTCCCAAATTTTCATCTGTCAAGATTGTCATAGGATTTTCTTCTTGTGCTGCTTGTAATACCATTTGTTGCATTTGCATTACCAATGGTTGACTAGAATCCAACTGCTGTAATTGCTGCTGCACTTCTTCCGTTGGTAACTGTAATACCGCAGCCATATCTACAACCGCTTGTGTTACATAAGCGGCAACCATCTCAAGTTGTGTTGGGTCCAACTCCTCTAAATTCTCTATTTGACCTTCCATCACATTGCCATCTTCTCCATACAAAGTTTGCAATTCCAACTTGCGTTTGTCACCATTTTCTTGTAGAAATGCCGGATGTTCATCTGTCTTTGTCAAACCAGCAACATCACTCTTGGAAACCTGATTTTGTTTTGTGTTTTGAACCATATCCTCTTTTGCAGATTTTCCCACCTGTAATTGCTTTTTCATAACTTTTCCAAATTGTTCATTGGAAGATGAAACCGCTTTGTCACTGTGAGAATTGGTGTTTTGCACATTTAACATATCACCCAGGTTCATCCCTGCCTTCTTCATGTCCATTTTGTCCCCTCCTTTCTAATCACTTGCTTCTACTAAATAGACCTATCAGTACCCTTCTGTTCTTCTTTTGCTCACATGTATTGTCAGCTTCCTAAACAGAAATTTATGTTTACACATGTAACTCCTTTGGATTTACATGTAGTAAAACCCTTCATTATAACCACATCATGCGCCTGTATGCTTTTCCTATTGCATGGTTAACATACGCTTTGTAACTTTGGCTGCCACATTGGAATCCATAGCTGCTAAAATCGCCCCACTCTTTTCCGCATCCATTGCAGCTAAAATCTTGCATACCATATCCAAATCTGCAGAAGTCATCTGATCTAAAATTGATGCTGCTGCGGACGCTTCCATCTCTGCGTAGCGATCTGCCGCCGCCGTTACTTTTGCATCTTCCTGTACCTGTTCTACAACCTGTCTATAAATTTCTGCTGCATTATCAGGATCTATCTGTTCATAGTACTTCTGATATTCTGTGATATCCGGTGCATTATCAGTAAATACTACATTTTCATCAAATTCTTTCTTTTGCTTTGCAAAATCTTTCTGTTGTTTTTCAAAAACTTTTAATCGCTCTACTTCCGCTTCTAATTCTGCGATATAGCTAGAGTCTACACCACTGGCACTGGTCTGCGAATCTAATTGCATCTCCAATTCCTTAATTCTAGCAACAGCATCATCCATGGTTTTAAATTGATATCCATCTTCTGCACTAGAATTTGTGGTATCCGGTAAAATTTTATTCACCACTGGTACATCTTTCAATACTGGTGCAAGCACGCCACTACCAAAACCACCCAAGTCAAATTTGACGGCTAAGCAAAATGCCCCTAGCCAAATCAATATAATGACTAAGACGATTAAAGTAGAAAGAAGCTTACTTCCTGCGCTTTCGTCCTCTTTATTGCTCTCCTGATTATCCGAAATCATTGCACCATTATTTTCTTCTAATTTTTCGTCTTCTTTTGCCATTTCTATACACCTTTCTACCTACTGAGAAGATTTGCGTAACAGTTGTTCTATCAAATGCAAAGCAGATTATATATCTAATCTCTCATATTTCATCTATACACTTGGTCAAACTGTCATATGCGCTCTTCCATTTTTTATTTCGTCAAAAAACACCAAAAGACTTACCCCATATTTTCATTTGGTACCGCAAACTTATAGCTAACCAATTCGTCCACTTCTTTTTTCTCCTGTGCATTGACCTCTAATTTGAATGCTTCAAATGCTTTTTCTTTCAACTTTTCATAGGTTTTTCTTTCTACCATTGCTTCCTGCAATTTTACGCGTGCGCGTTCTGCCTGAATTTTTGCATTTTCCAACACAACCTTTTGCTCTAGGATTCGATACTTCATCAACTCCACAGCATCTTCTAACCTTTTAATCTCTTGAATTTGTAAAAATTCCAACATATTTTCTGCTAATTTTTTCTCATATCCTGTCTTGCGACTGGAAAGCTGTTGCAATTTTTCTTCTTCCTCCTGCACCTTGGCCAAGGCTAAGGCATAGGCAGATTGGGCTTGATTTTCTAACTTTCTTTTTACTTTTAAAATATTTTCCATTTTAAAAATAAATTTTGCCACAAAATCCCTCCTCTAAAGGCGCTAACCTTCCTAGCCACTTCTTTACGCTTCTACTGTCGGCTCAGCTTGAAAAATTTCCTGCAATAAGGTCTGCTCTTCATCAAAAGTATATTTATCATACATTCCTTGCTGTAAATAGGCATTGACCTGACCGATTTTTTCCAAGGAGTAATCGATTTCCTTGTTGGAGCCTTTTTTATATGCACCAATATTAATCAAATCTTCTGCTTCTGTATAAGTTGCCAATACCTTTCTCAAATTACCAGCCAGTTCCTTATGTTCCCCTGTTGCAATAGAACTCATACAACGGGAAATACTAGCCAATACATCTATAGCAGGATAATGGTTTTTTTGTCCCAATTTTCTCGACAGAACAATATGTCCATCCAAAATACCACGAGCAGTATCTGTAATCGGCTCATTAAAATCATCACCGTCAACCAAAACGGTATATAAGCCGGTAATCGAACCCACTTCTGCATTTCCAGCCCGTTCCAGCAATTTTGGCATTTCTGCATACACACTAGGCGGATATCCTCTGGAAACCGGTGGTTCTCCTGATGCAAGACCAATTTCACGCTGTGCCATGGAAAAACGAGTCAGGGAATCCATCATAATCAATACGTCTTTTCCCTGATCTCTAAAATATTCTGCAATGGCTGTAGCAGTCTGTGCCGCTTTTTTTCTAATCAAGGCAGGCTTATCAGAAGTAGCTACCACCACCACAGACCGAGCCATTCCTTCCGGACCCAAATCTCGCTCTATAAATTCTCTTACTTCTCTTCCTCGTTCTCCAATCAACGCAATCACATTGATATCTGCTTTTGTATTGCGAGCAAACATACCCAACAAGGTACTCTTACCCACACCACTACCTGCAAAGACTCCAATACGCTGCCCCTTGCCAATCGTGTTGAGTCCGTCTACCGCTTTCACCCCTAAAGGTAATACCTGATCAATAATCTGGCGTTTCAGTGGATCTGGTGGCATCGCCTCTACAGAATATTTCTGTCCGCCCTTCGATAATTGACTACCATCAATGGGTTCACCCAATCCATCTAAGGTTTTCCCCAACAAGTCATCGGTGGCATACACCTGCAAAGGTGCGCCGGAATTTTCAACCCGGCTACCTAATCCAACCCCTTCTACATTGTCATAGGGCATAAGAAGCACCCGGTCATCACGAAATCCAACCACTTCCGCACGCAAGGCTTCTCCACCATTTTTAGGAATAATGTAGCACATGTCGTTCAATTTTGCATCTGGACCGATAGACTCAATGGTCAATCCAACTACTTTCACTACCTTTCCCAAATGTTTTTCGTAGGATTTGTTTAATAATGCATCAAATTTACGAAAATCCATTGCCATATGCCCTCTCATCTCCTCTTATTTAAGCATTTTCAAATCTTCAATCAAGCCCTGTAGTTGTACATCTAAGCTGCAATCGATAATCTGGTTGTCCGCCTCTAATACACATTGATTTTGCTGTAAAGAGTCATCTTTTATTACTTCCAATTGACAAGTATCGGAAAGTATTTCTGCCAGTGACTCCTTTCGCGCCAATACCAAATCATAATCTTCTGCCGAAACACGAATCATCAAATTCTCTGTTCTACCCAATTGTTGCATGGCACGTTCCATCAAATATACAATCACATCACGTCGATCTTCTATCAAAACCCCTGTCATTTTCTTTACCAATCCAATGACCACATCTACAAAATTCGGCTCCAACTCTGCAACCTTTTGCTGATAGCTATTTTCTAATTCTTGACGAAAAGCTTCCAACTCTGCTTTTTGCCCTGCAACTTCGTCATTGGCTTTAATCAAGCCTTCTTTATAACCTGTCTTTCTCGCTTCTTCCAACAAGGTCTCTTTTTCAAATTGTGCAGTTGCCTTTGCCTGCTCCAGAATTTTATCTGCTTCTAATCTTGCTTCTTCCAATATACGTTCTGCTTCCTGATGCAAGCGTTCTAGTTGTTCCTCGGATATTTCCTCCGCATCTGACTCCGTCAACTGTTCTTGTTCAAATAATTCTTCTGGAAATTCTTCATCAAAGGCTTGCCGTTCCTCGTCTTCTACTTCCACTTGTCCTTTACAAAACAAACCTGGAATAAACTGACCAACCTTCGCATCATTATCAACCAAACACTTGTCATCCTCGGTTACATTAAAATGATAATATTTAATTAAATTAGACAACGATCTCGTCACCTCCACCCCTAGAAATAATAATTTCTGCGGAGTCCTCAAGTTTACGGATAACATTTACAATCTTCTGTTGTGCTTCCTCTACGTCCTTCATACGTACCGGTCCCATAAATTCCATATCCTCTCGGATCATGACAGCCAAACGTTTTGAAAGGTTATTGAAGATAACATTCTGTACTTCTTCTGTAGATCCTTTCAAAGCCATAGCCAACTCACTATTATCTACCTCACGCAACACACGTTGTATAGATTTGTCGTCCAAAGACAAGATATCCTCGAATACGAACATCTTTCTTCTGATTTCGTCTGCCAATTCCGGTTCTTCGATTTCCAAT
>JAFORL010000188.1 GCA_017393285.1 Lachnospiraceae bacterium | reverse complement strand
TTTTTATGTAATAGGAAATTGAGATGCAATTTCCTATTACATAAAAAACGCTCCGCGAGGATGCGCAGACCGCGGAGATGGAGTTAATTGCTGCGCAATACCGCGGTCGCGCTAGAGTTTTGCAAGCAAAACTCTTTGTTCAGTAACAGGAAATGAAAAATAGATATGTAACAGGAAATTAAAAAAATAGTTGAAACCTTGTAATACAAATGTTACAATAGGGTTTAGGATTATTCTTAGAGTAGAGGGATTCTATAAAGAAAAAGATATGCTGACTAAATATGTACAGCTTTCCGACGAAGCAAAGCCCGAAAGGTTGAAGCGAAGTTTAGAAAACTGACATACAAAGATTTTATGCAAAAATGAGCACTTCTATGGTGTATTGTTTGCGTGAATGAAAGTTATTGCGGCATCATGATATATGAAAAATACTTTTAAAGTAAGTTATACAAATCTACAGATATAATGTTATGGTGGATGAAAGAAAAAAAGGAAAGGAAATTGCATTGTAGTATGCAGAGGTGTTAAAATGGGATTTTTTAGAAGCATATTTGGAACACACAGTGAACATGAGTTAAAAAGAATTAGACCTTTGGTTGATAAGATTGAAAGTTTAGAGCCAGAATATGAAAAATTGACAGACGAGGAATTAAGAGCGAAGACAGATGCTTTTAAGGAACGTTTGAACAATGGAGAAACGCTGGACGATATTTTAGTAGAAGCGTATGCAACTGTACGCGAAGCGTCAAAACGTGTGTTAGGATTGCGTCATTATCGTGTGCAAATTATGGGTGGTATTATCTTGCACCAGGGTCGTATTACAGAGATGCGTACCGGTGAAGGTAAGACTTTGGTTTCTACATTACCTGCATATTTGAATGCATTGGAAGGTAAGGGTGTGCATATTGTAACTGTCAATGATTACCTGGCAAAGCGTGATGCGGAGAACATGGGGAGATTACACAGCTTTTTAGGTTTGACAGTTGGTGTGATATTGAATAGCATGGATAATGATGAGCGTCGAGCTGCATATGCTTGTGATATTACATATGCAACCAATAATGAATTGGGATTTGACTATTTGCGTGATAACATGGTGATTTACAAAGAACAATTGGTTATGCGTGAGTTGCACTATGCAATCGTGGATGAGGTTGACTCTGTATTAATCGATGAAGCCAGAACACCATTGATTATTTCAGGGCAGAGCGGAAAATCTACAAAATTATATGAAGCCTGTGATGCCTTGGCTAGAACTTTAGAAAAAGGTACAGAGACAGAGCTTTCTAAGATGGATGCCATCATGAAAGAAGAAACAGAAGAAACAGGAGATTTTGTTGTAAACGAAAAAGACCGTAATGTAAACTTGACTGCACAGGGTGTAGAAAAGGTAGAAAAATGGTTTCATATCGAAAACTTGGCAGATCCGGAAAACATGGAAATCCAACATAACATTATTTTGGCATTACGTGCCCACAATTTAATGTTTAGAGACAAAGATTACGTTGTAAAAGACGATGAAGTATTAATCGTAGACGAATTTACAGGACGTATCATGCCAGGTAGAAGATATTCCGATGGATTGCATCAGGCTATTGAAGCGAAGGAACATGTAAAGGTACGTCGTGAGAGCAAGACACTTGCTACCATTACCTTCCAAAACTTCTTCAATAAGTATGCAAAGAAATGTGGTATGACAGGTACTGCTTTGACAGAAGAAAAAGAATTTCGTGAGATTTATGGTATGGACGTTATTGAAGTACCTACCAATAAGCCAATTCAAAGAATTGATTACGAAGATGCAGTATATAAGACACACAATGGCAAAATCAAAGCTGTTGTAAATGAGATAGAAGAAGCATATAAAGTGGGACAACCGGTATTGGTTGGTACCATTACGATTGAAGGCTCAGAAGAAATCAGCAGTATGTTGAAGAAACGTGGTATTAAGCATCAGGTTTTAAATGCAAAGTTCCATGAAAAAGAAGCTGAGATTATTGCAAATGCCGGACAAAAAGGAACCGTTACCATTGCAACGAACATGGCTGGTCGTGGTACAGATATCCAGTTGGGTGAAGGCGTTACAGAGTTAGGTGGATTGAAGATTATCGGTACAGAGCGACATGAATCTCGTCGTATCGATAACCAGTTGCGTGGTCGTGCAGGACGTCAGGGTGATCCGGGTGAATCTCGTTTCTACATTTCTTTGGAAGATGATTTATTGCGTTTATTCGGTTCAGAGCGTATGATGAATATGTTCAATGCTTTGAATTTGGAGGAAGATGATCCAATCGAACATAAGATGTTATCCAATGCCATCGAAAAGGCACAGACAAAGATTGAGGGTAACAACTTTGGTATTCGTAAGAATTTGTTAGAGTATGATAAAGTAAATAATGACCAGAGAGAGATTATTTACGAAGAACGTCGTCGTGTGTTGGACGGAGAGAGTATGCGTGATACCATTTATCGTATGATTGCTGATGTGGTAGAACGTTGTGTAGATACAGTCATTGGTGAAGATCAATCTGCAGAAGAATGGGATTTACAAGAATTGAATCAAATCCTGTTGCCAATTATTCCAATGGAAAAGATTGTGTTAACAGAAGAAGAAATTGGATTTTTGAAAAAGCCACAATTGATGCAGACTTTGAAAGAAGAGGCTGCTAAGCTTTATGAAGAAAAAGAAGCTGAATTCCCAGAAGCAGAACACATTCGTGAAGTAGAACGTGTGATTTTATTGAAGGTAATTGATAGTAAATGGATGGATCATATTGATGATATGGATCAATTGCGTCAAGGTATTGGTTTACAAGCCTATGGACAGAGAAATCCGGTTATTGAATACACCAACAGTGGATTTGAAATGTTTGGTGATATGATTAACGCAATTGAAGAAGACACTGTGAAATCTTTGATGCATGTCAGAGTAGAGCAACAAGTAGAAAGAGAACAAGTTGCTAAGGTTACAGGTACCAACAAGGATGCTTCTGGTGTGAATGAACCAAAGAGAAGACAGGAGAAGAAAGTACAGCCAAACGATCCATGTCCATGTGGTAGTGGAAAGAAATATAAATTCTGTTGTGGAAAAAATGCATAAGAGGTAAAGTTTAGGATTGGGACTGTGCTACCCATATGATTGCACAGGAACTTTTTCGGCTTTACTAACGCAAAATCCGCGCCAGGTTTCCTGGGGTGAGACTTGAAAATATGATTTTTCTCACTTATACTGCGACTCATAGACAATAGCAAACAAGAACGCTTTTGCGTTCTTGTTTGCTATTATGGGAAAAAAGTGTTATACTGAATATGTCTTAGACAGAAATGTCCCTTTACGCAAGCTCGTATAGCTGGGGGCGAGAATCTTGTCTTATGCAGGCTATATTTTTTGAATAAGGCTACCGCAATCCCACTGGCTTTAGACGGTGGGTTAAGGTGGGCTGATTATATATAGGGTAGGGACTGCCCGAATTTACGCCTGTGGAGATAGTAGGTTACGAGGTCGGCGAAGCAGGAAGCCCATTGGCTTCAGACAATGGGTAGTTCACTAAGATTTATGCGCTGGTAAGGGTGCACACAGATTTGGATTAGAAGAGCAGAAGAATAGAAAGAGGTGAAATAATGGTAGAATTAGATCAGTTTAAGTATACCTTAAACAGTTACACGCAACCATTAGTTGAAGTGGGGGATTCACTTTGACTTGGCTAACAAGATGCTAAGAATAGAAGAATTAGAACGTTTGATGGAGGAACCTAGTTTTTGGGATGACCCAGACAAATCGCAAAAGACTATGATTGAGTTAAAAGGTTTAAAGGGGACCATTGAACAATATGAAAATTTAAAACGTAGTTATGAGGATATTGAAACCTTATTGGAAATGGGCTACGAAGAAGAGGACGCAAGTTTGATTCCGGAGATTGAAACTACCTTACGTGAATTCCAGACAGCATTTGAAGACTTGCGATTGGGTACTCTCTTGAAAGGTGAATATGACAGTAACAATGCAATTTTAACTTTGCATGCAGGTGCAGGTGGTACAGAAAGTTGTGATTGGGCCAGCATGCTTTGTCGTATGTATCAAAGATGGGCAGAGAAAAAAGGATTTTCCGTTGAAATGATTGATTTCTTAGACGGGGATGAAGCAGGCTTGAAGTCGGTTACTTTGGAAATCAAGGGGCTACATGCCTATGGATTTTTGAAGTCAGAGCATGGTGTACATCGCTTGGTTCGTATTTCTCCTTTTAACGCAGCAGGTAAGAGACAGACTTCTTTTGTTTCTTGTGATGTTATGCCTGATATTGAGGAAGATTTGGATATTGAGATCAATGATGATGACATTCGAATTGATACCTATCGTTCCAGTGGAGCAGGAGGACAGCATATCAATAAGACCTCTTCGGCTATTCGAATTACCCATTTTCCTACCGGAATCGTTGTCCAATGTCAAAATGAACGCTCGCAACATATGAATAAAGACAAAGCCATGCAGATGTTGAAGGCAAAGTTATATTTGTTAAAACAGCAGGAAAATATGGAAAAAGAATCAGGTATTCGTGGAGAAGTAAAAGAAATTGGATGGGGCAATCAAATTCGTTCTTATGTCATGCAACCATATACCATGGTGAAGGATCATAGGACAAATGAAGAAATTAGTAATGTAAATGCAGTATTAGATGGGGAGATTGATCCATTTATCAACGCATTTTTAACAATGACCAGTAAGCAGAAGTAAGAAACAATAACAAGAATAAAGAAAAGAACCATAGATGAAAAGAATAAGGGGGATAAAATATGAAGTTGGTTTTATGTCAGGTTGATGGAAATTTTTATGGAATTGATATTGGGCGTGTACAGGGGATTGAAAAGAAATTAGAGATTACCATGGTTCCCAATGCATCAGATTTGATTGTGGGAATTTCAAATTTGCGTGGTGTTGTGGTGCCAATTATCAGTTTGCAACGTAAATTTCATGTAGCAGAGAAGCCACTTACAGAAGATACCAAATACATTGTCACAAAGATTAGTGACATGTTGGTTGGTTTTCGTGTGGATTTGGTGGCAGAGATTGTGGAAGTGGAGGATAAGGACTTTATGCCGGTTCCGGTTATTGTTGCAAATGAAAATACTTCCTATGCACAATCTATTGTTCGTGTGAAGGACAAGTTAGTATTGGTTTTAGATGTGGAAGGTATTCTAAATGAAGTGGAAAAGAAAAAGATTACCAAATTAGTAGAAGAACAATAATGACAATACAAAACAGGTCAGCCTAGGGCTGACCTGTTTTGTTATCTCAATCTGTTTTTTGTCTTAATCTATTATGCTATCTCAGACTAGTTTTACAATCTCAGTCAAAGTTACAATCTTAGACTGGGATACCTGCAATCAGTAGATGCGCAGACTGCAAAAAAGCAGTGCATTACTTCTTGATATCACGAAAGTATTAGTGTTTTGTGAGAGAAATCTTTTGATTACCGGTTTGTTTTTTTGCTTCCCCATTTCATAATGAGTTTAGAGCAAGGTTTTTCGATACAATAGGTACAGAATACAGCGGCAACAAATGCTGTAATCCAGCAAAGCCAGAAACATTTGTTGATCCAAACCTGGTCTCCTAATTCGTTTGGTGGCTGATCATCTGTCCAAAATGGGATGTGATGATTTTTGCAATATCCACCAATGTATGGATGCCATATGTAAAAGTTAAATGAAATGGCAGAGAAAAATTTCATAACCGGATTCCCTAAGATGACTTGTATTATTCTTGAGGCAAATGCGCTTGCTATAATAAACAATGCGTATAACAAGGATAAGGTATAACGATTTACAATTTGCCATTCCATAGAATTTTCAGCATTGCCAATATCTTTCATCATCATACGAAAAGCAAGGAGTCCGAACACAAATAATGCGGAGAAGAAATATCCAATATGCTTTCGGTTTTGTAATCGTTCTTCCGCTTTTTGATTTTCCATATATTGATTAAAAATATGTGTCAGCTTCACTACAATAAAGGCGGCAAGCATACCGTTGGCATATACTGCCAAAAAGGTAGGAAGTTGGTTAATCCACATAGAATACGCTTCTTGTGGTACTCTATCCACAATGATCCAATGTATAAATACCCATGCAAGAGCAACCATGGTAAAATAGGTTCCAACCATATATTTTTTAAATAATTTTGCAATCCATGGAAAGAGTAAGTAAAATTGTACTTCTATGGCTAAAGTCCATAAAACACCATTGGAATGGGTGAAAATATAAGACTCTTTGAAGTAGGTATGTGTAAAGGTAAGGTGTGGAAGTAAATCCTTCCAAAGATCACTTTGGGTTGCGTAGGCTTGATTGATGCAGGCCAAAATAAGTGCAACCAAGATAGCAAAATAATAAGATGGAAAAATTCTTGCTACTCTTTTCTTATAAAACAGTTTGATGTCTGGCTCTTTCTCACCGTAAATCATGCTTTTGGCGTAGGGCAAAAACAGACAGAAGCCGCTCAAAAGTAACATCATATCCACCATTTCATATCCAAAACGTACAAACCATGTGGCATCCAGTCCAGTGAAATTGTCAAATCCAAGAAAAGATAGATTCAAGTAAGGTGATTTCCAAGAAATTTGCCATATGTGAAACCATGCAACAATAAAAACGGCTATGGCACGAATGCCGTCTAAAACATCAATATGTGTATCATCATATCTCCATTGTTTTTCTCTCAAAATATATTCCTCCCTAAAAATTCTCTCGAAATTCCTGTATAAAAAGAATTCGAGAGAACATGTGTATATTGTTATAGCTTGCTAGAAACAGATCCTTTTCGTCAGTGACTAATATGGATATATTCTAAATGATGTGTCGCGAAGGACACCTGTTATAGTGTAACATTTATTTTATAAATTGACAACAAATAGTGACAGTTTAGGCAATATAAATGAAACCGTACAGCCCGTATAAATGAAACCGTACAGCCTGTATAAATGAAACCGTACAGCCCGTATAAATGAAACCGTACAGCCAATATAAATGAAACATTGCAGTCGACACAATTATAAAGTACAGAGATACTTATATATAACAGATCAAATGATTGGCTGCTTATAAAATTCATCTGACGCAGTCGGTTGCCGATTGTTTCTTATAAGTAGGATTCTTTGTTGAAAATGACTTGCAAAAATGTGATATTTATGCTACTATATCTTTCATGGGAAAACAAGTGTATTTCCACTACAAACATAAGGAGGGTGCCTATGGAGCAAGAACAGGATATGTCTCGATATTCAAATGATGAAGACAAATATTTCATAGTAAAGAAGACCACCTTGCCTGAAGTATATCAGAAAGTAGTGGAGGCAAAGCGTTTGTTGGATTCGCAAAAAGGAATAACCATACAGGAAGCTACAGATGCTGTAGGGATAAGTAGGAGTTCCTTCTATAAATATAAAGATGATGTATTTCCATTTCATGACAATGCGAGAGGAAAGACCATCACTTTAATGATGCAGATGGATGATGAGCCGGGTTTGTTGTCAAAGATGTTAAATTTGGTAGCGCAATATGGAGCGAATATTCTTACCATCCATCAGGCAATACCGGTAAATCGGATTGCAATGTTGACACTTAGTGTGGAAATATTACCAACTTCAGGTTCGGTTACTGCCATGATTACAGAGATCGAACAGTTGGTAGGCATGCATTATGTTAAGATTATTGCGAGAGAATAAAGTTGTTTTAAGTAACGTGGAACAAGAGATGCATTGGACAATTGTGAATGTATAGCGTTGTCCGATTTAGTTACAGGTTAGCTATTGACTGAAAGGTTAC
>JAFORL010000033.1 GCA_017393285.1 Lachnospiraceae bacterium | reverse complement strand
CAATCGAAGAATTTTGGTCCGCAGGATTGGCACAATGCAAGTTGATGGAATTGTGTTAAGGGTTACAAGTATTTTTATAAAAAAATATGGATGAAAAGTATAAATGCAAATATATTTTAGAAGAAGGGAAAAGGAAATCCTTATATTGATTGCAGGCAAAGGCCTTTTTGTGTTATAATGGACATTTGAGGTTGCAAGGGAAGAAGCCTTTGTAAATGTGAAAAAGGTTACGAAACAGAAATGGAGAGTAGGAAGGAAGCGTGTTTATGAAAAGCAAGAGTAATTTTATTTTAGGTGGCATGAGCGGTTTACTGACGGCACTATTAATTGCTTTAGTTCGTAAGGTGGATGTAGCCAGCATTGGTCCAAAGGGAACCAGCATTGGTTTATCACATTTAAATCAAATGGTACACCAGTCTGTAGGGGTACATGACATTTGGTACAAGATTACAGAACTATTGGGTGGAGTGGCACTTTTGGTGGTAGGCATTTTTGCCTTGGTTGGTTTCGTCCAATTGCTTCAGAGAAAGAGTCTTGTAAAAGTGGATCAGGAAATCTATGCCCTAGGTGGTTTGTATGCGGTTATGTTGGTTCTATATGCGGTATTTGAAAAGGTAGTTATCAATTATCGTCCGGTGGTTATGGCTGGGGAAACAGCACCAGAGGCATCTTTCCCATCTTCTCATACCATGCTTACCTGTGTGGTTATGGGAAGTGCAATGATGATACTGCATCAGTATATCAAGTCAGAAGGTTTACAAAAAATCTTACAAGTGGTTTGTGGATTGATTTTAGTGGTAACGGTAGTAGGACGATTGGTATCCGGTGTGCACTGGTTTACAGATATTGTAGGTGGTGTTTTGATTAGTATCACCTTGTTGTCTATTTTTGCCGGCGTGGTAAAATGTTTGGACCAGGAAAGATAATAGTCTTAAAAAAGGAATATAAGTAAACAGAAAAGGGGTTGTCACAGGAAGAAGACAAGACACATAATATAGTATCGCATTTGTAAATGCTGCATTCTATTTTGTGATGTTTTCTTCGTGGGACAGCCCCTTTTGAAATGCAAGTATTTGGATTGTTACAAGGCTTCGTGCAGCAGCCTTTTGATTTCTTCTAGGGTATAGCCTGCTTCGTCTTTGATGGGTCTGCCGATAATCACCAAGGTAGTTTGCGTTTCCTGGGCGCTATGCACTTTTTCCAAAAATCCACCGGCGTCTCCCGTATTTTTGGTTAGGGTATAGGAAATCTTAAGTTGATGCAGGAGGGCCGTATTGAATTCGCAGGAAAAAGGTCCCTGCATACAGATGAGATGCTTGCCTTGGAAACCTAAGTCGTAACATTTTTTAACCATTTCAGGCTGGGGAAGGATACGTGCATAGATCCGGTCTGAAAAATGGGGAATGGCACAGAGTTTGGCAAGTTCTTTGCTGCCGATGGTAGATAAAATGTTTCCTGTGGTGTGGGACAGATATTGTACTGCTTGGTCCAAGCTATCACAAAATACCAGATGTTCCTCCTGCTCGATTTCTTGTTCAGGGCGGAGAATGCGGTAATAAGGAATTTGGCAGACCTTGGCAGCAACTTGTATATTTTGGGTGACAAGAGTTGCGTAAGGGTGTGTGGCATCCAGAATGGCATCTGCTTTTTCTTTTCGGAATAAATCTGCCATTTCCATTTGTTCCATACGACCTGCGAAAACGGTAAGATTGGGATGCTGGGGGAGCATTTGCTTTCCGTATTCCGTAGCAGTGCAAACGGTTAGCTTTACTGGTAATTGTAAAATATATTCGGTCAGTATTCTTCCTTCTGTGGTTCCGGCAAATAGAATATAATGTTTCATGGCGTCTCCTTTTTTTGTGTATGTTCCTTTGTGTATAACCTAAGTTTTATCTCAGTTGGGGTTATGAGCTTCAACTGATAAAAATGCTCTATGCCAAGTCTCCTGGGGCGAGACTGGAAGGTCGCCCAAGCCTTGCAGTATTGTCTTGGTTGGCTTATGAATGGTTTAATTGTATCATAGATTTTTGGTGTTTTGCAAACCCACTTTATGTATGATTGGTGTTTGCCAAATAGAAATATAGATGCAAATAATAGTAGAAACACTTGATTTCTGCTTGGCAGAACGGTTATCATATAGATAGAAGAAATTGCAGAATAGCTTGCCTGTTCAAAGGTTATCATTGGTTGCCAAATAGAGCGAATTTGCGGTTTACGATTGGCTTAAGGGGGGTAGAGGATGGAAAAGAAATTAAGAAAAGGATATACCACAGGCTCTTGCGCTGCCTTAGCTGCAAAAGCTGCTTTAAAGATGTTGCTGCAGGATAAGATTGTGGAGGAGGAAAGGATACTGACGCCGAAAGGAATACTGGTAGCAGTGCCCATTTTGCAGCCTACGCTGGAAGAGAATTGGGCTTCTTGCGCAGTGGAAAAAGATGGGGGCGATGATCCGGACGTAACCCATGGTTTGTTGATTTATGCCAGAGTAGAAAAAATCCCAGCCGGTATTCTAATCGATGGAGGACTTGGGGTTGGTCGTGTGACCAAAAGAGGACTATCGGTTCCAGTGGGACAAGCGGCTATTAATCCGGTTCCAAGAAAAATGATTGCGCAGGAAGTAGAGCGCTTGTTATTACAATATAAGGCCAATTTTGGTGTGAAGATTGTGATATCTGTTCCCAAGGGGGAAGAAATTGCCAAAAAGACTTTCAATTCTAGGTTGGGCATTGTAGGCGGCATTTCTATTTTAGGTACTACAGGCATTGTGGAGCCTATGAGTGAAGAGGCTTTACTAGATACCATTTATGTGGAAATGAAGGTGGCAAGAGAAAATGGATTGCGGCATTTGATTTTGACGCCGGGAAATTATGGGGAGAATTTTATTCGAGAGGTTTTGCATTTGGACTTAAGTCAGGCTGTGGTTTGTAGTAATTTTATTGGCAAAGCCATTGATTATGGCGTGGAGTTGCAGTTTGAGAGCATTTTACTCATTGGACATATGGGAAAATTGGTAAAATTGGCAGCAGGCATTATGCATACCCATTCTAAAGTGGCAGATGGACGTATGGAAATTTTGACAGCACATGCTGCGCTGCAGGGAGCGACGGGAAGACTTTTACAGGAATTGATGGATTGTATTTCTACAGATGAGGCAGTAAAATGTTTAAAGGCCAGTGGCTTCTTGGAGCCGACAATGGAATCGGTTATGGAAAAAGTAGAATTTCATTTGGAACATCGATGTGGGGGAGCGTTAAAAATTGCGGCGATTTTATTTTCCAATGTACATGGAATTGTCGGGCAAACCCAATATGCAGAAGCCTTGCTGCAGAAGGCAATGCAGATCGGAGAAAAGAAGTAAAGGGTTACGAGAAGATTTTGAGAAATCAGCAAAGGGAGGTTACTATAGGTGCAAGAGATATTTATTGTGGGAATAGGAATGGGAAATGTAGGTGGAATTACTTTAGAAGCAAGACAAATGATAGAGTCCTGTGGTGCCATAGCAGGTGCCGGTCGTATGTTGGAATTGGTGGACCATTTCAATTTTTCTAACCCCCCTAAGTTACTGGCTGCTTATCAGCCAGAGAAAATAAAAGCATGGGCAGAGGAAATAGAGGAGAAACGAATTGCTATACTGCTTTCGGGTGATGTTGGCTTTTATAGTGGAGCCAAACAGTTCCAAGGAGTTTTTCACAAAGCGCAATTACACTATATTCCAGGCATTTCTTCTGTGGTTTATTTTTGTAGTAAATTGCAGCTTCCATGGGAAGATGTGTGTCTTGCCAGTCTGCATGGAAGAACCTGCAATGCCATACAGTTAATCCAGCGAAATCCGAAAACTTTTTTTCTCTTAAGCGGGGCCCATGGCTTACAGACACTTTCTGAAAAATTAAAGTATTATCACCTGGAGCAGGTACTTTTGCATGTAGGACAAAGACTTTCCTATGCAAATGAGAAGATACAAACTTTGCAGGTGGAAGAATGGGATGAAAGGCAATGGGAAGGTGGACAATGGGATAATCTATTGGTGGTTTTGGTGGAAAATCCGAATGCGAAAGATTATGTGCAGCTTTCTATTGCGGATGCGGATTTTATTCGGGATCAAGTACCTATGACAAAGCAGGAGGTAAGAACCGTTGCCATAGGAAAACTGGGACTGACCAAAGATGCAGTGGTTTATGATATTGGTGCAGGAAGTGGTTCTGTTGCCATAGAAATCGCATTACAATCTCCCTATATTCAGGTGTATGCCATTGAAAAAGAACCGTTAGCCTGTGCAGTATTGGAAAAAAATCGACAAAAATTTGCTGCGGATAATGTGGAAATCCAGAAGGGATTTGCTCCGGAGCGTTTGGCTGATTTACCGGCACCTACCCACGTGTTTATCGGAGGCAGTAGTGGTAAATTGCAGGAAATTTTACAGGAAATCTTTGGGAAGAATCCAAGGGCTAAGGTGGTTTTGGACACAGTGTCCTTAGATACTTTGAATGCAATTTTAAATCTTGCAAAGCAACATAGGGATTGGCAGTTGGATGTGACGCAGCTGCAGGTTGCCAAAGCAAGACAGCTTGGAAATTATCAGATGATGATGGGGCAAAATCCTGTTTATGTCATTGCAGTGACAGTGAAGTAGTTAAGAAAGAGGTGATCGGTGTGTTACAAGCCTTGGTGATTGCATTTGCCATGTATTCCAAAATTCCCATGCCTCCTGTAGCATGGAATGAAAAAAATATGAAATATACCCTGTGTTATTTTCCTTTGGTGGGGGCTGTCATTGGATTGCTATCTTATCTGGGTGCCAGCCTTTGTCAATGGAGCCATATGCATACTTTTTTTACGGCAGTCTGCCTGACCCTTTTGCCTATTTTTGTGACAGGTGGTATTCATATGGATGGATTTATTGACACTGTGGATGCCCTTAGCTCCCAAGCCAGCAGAGAAAAAAAATTAGAGATTCTAAAGGATGCCCATGTGGGTGCTTTTGCTATTATCTTTGCTGTGGCATACTTCCTGGCCTATGTAGCTGTTTTTACAGAATTTTCATGGGAGGCATTGCCTGTATTTGCCTTTGCTTTTATCATGATTCGGACCTTAAGTGGATTGAGCGTTGTTTGTTTTCCTTTGGCTAAAAATACAGGATTGGCTGCAACCTTTCAAGATCGGGCACACAAAAAAAGAGTTGCATGGATTTTGCTTTTGCTTTTTGTCTTGGAGCTTGCCCTTGTATTATGCTTGGATTGGCTTTATGGTCTTGTGACGGTGGGCGTGCTTTTGCTTATGTTTGGTTATCATGATTGGCTTTGTCGTAAAAAGTTTGGAGGCATAACGGGTGATTTGGCTGGTTATTTTTTACAGATGAGTGAACTGGCGGTTGCATTTGCCTTGATGGTGGTTGCGAAAGTAAGCTAAATCATTTGCATACAGGCGGATTGTGCTAGTAGTATAAAAGCACAGGTATGTCCAATTCTACAATGTTGGAGCTAGATAAAATACAAACATGTGCCCTGTGCGTAGGCAATGGTTGAGAAGAGATAGAAAGAGAGTAAAATGTTTTATGAAGAAAATACTAGTGATTGGTGGTGCACATCAAGGAAAAACGCAATGGGTGGAAAAACAGTTTCCACAATATCAAAGGGTTTCTATGGAACAGTTGTTGGCTGAAAATCAAAAAGGTGTGAAGCGAGAAGGGGCTTATATCCAAGGATTTCACTTATACATGAAGGGGTGGTTGCAAGAAAAAGAAGATTATAAAGCATATACCGGTTACTTGCTTGAGAATCCTTCATGGTTGCTTATATGTGATGAAATTGGTTCAGGGATTGTTCCTTTGGAGCGAGAGGACAGAGAATGGAGAGAAGAGACTGGTCGTATGTTGTGTCGTATTGCAGAGGAGGCAGATGAGGTGTATCGTGTTTTTTGCGGTATACCAACGCAAATAAAGGGATGTGATAGAAGATGAAGCTACTGTGTTCTTTGCTAGCATGTATCATAGGATTTTTTTGGGATTTATGGTGGGGGGATCCCCAAGGCTTTTCTTGGCATCCCATTCGCTTGATTGGACTTTGGATTTCTTTTTGTGAAAAAATGTTAAGAGCCTGTTTTGGAAAAAAAGAGAAGGACTTGTATGTAGCTGGGGTTCTTTTGACCTTATTGGTGATTGGTGTGTCCACTGGGTTGCCTGCCCTACTCTTATGGGCTTGTTATCGTCTACATTTTGCATTGGGGATTGGTGTGGAAAGCTTGCTATGTTATTTTGTGTATGCAACCAAATCCTTGCGGGTGGAAAGTATGAAGGTGCAGGAGGCTTTGCTGGAGGAGGATTTGCCCAAAGCAAAAAGGGCAGTATCCATGATTGTAGGAAGAGATGTGGAACCACTGAATCAAGAGGGGGTGGCAAAGGCGGCTGTGGAGACTGTAGCAGAAAATACTTCTGATGGTGTGGTTGCACCTATTTTTTATACCCTACTGGGTGGTGCAGTAGCTGGTTATTTTTATAAGGCAATCAATACCATGGATTCAATGGTAGGGTATAAAAATGAAAAATATAAGTATTTTGGCAGGTTTGCAGCCAAGCTGGATGATGTGGTGAATTTTATTCCAGCAAGATTGAGTGCCTTTTTGATGCTATTGGTTG
>JAFORL010000187.1 GCA_017393285.1 Lachnospiraceae bacterium | reverse complement strand
TTATTGCAAGAAGATGCATTTTTACCTTACATAGGCGAACGCTGTCTAAAAATTGCCAGCAAAGTAGAAGTACATGTAATTGGGCGACCACTCCAAGGGGAAGCAGGAGAAAAAATGGCTGATTTTGTAGAAAAACTTGTAACAGCATAAAAGTCATGTATATGTGCGCTCGCTCTTTACGCATATCTACACTTTTTAGATAGAATTTCGATAGAGGATTGTATGTTCTCTCAGCGTTTTTTATACAAGAATTTCGATAAAGGGTTGTATGTTCTCTCAAAGTCTTTTTATACAAGAATTTCGATTGAACATTTGAAAAAAAAGGAGGGTGTCTATGTCTGCAATTTGGGGGATTATCACAGGAAAAAATCAGCCTGCCTTACTGGAACAGGCAAAAGAACAAATGACAAGTATATACGAAAAAAGATGTAAACTAGACAAAATAGAAGAAAAAGAAGTGAACAATTGTTATTTTTCTTGCGGTTTACAATATATAACAAAGGAAGCCGAACATGAAAAACTCCCTATCATGAATACCAATGACGGCATTTACCTTACGGCAGATACTATGTTAGACAATCGGGAGGATTTATGTAACTGGCTTTCGGTTGCTTCAGATACACCAGATGGTAGCTTGGTGTATGCGGCTTATCGCAAAGAAGGGATTGCTTGCTTAAAGCATTTACAAGGTATGTTTGCGCTTGCTATTTATGATGCCCGGCAAGACTGTACTTATATTGCTGTTGATCCCCTGGCACAACGTTGTCTGTATTATCGCATTGACCAAAAACATATTTACTTCTCAACCTTGATCGCCCCCATTGCTTCTGTGGGGCAAGTTTGCACATACAATACCTATTATCAAAAGGACTTTCTGCTGGCGCCTGGAATGATGCCAAATCTGGTACCTGGAGAAACGCCCTATCAAGAAATTATGCAGGTAAAACCCGGAAGTTATCTTTGCATAAAAGACGGTAAGATCACAGAACATTTTTACTGGAAAATAGAAGAGCAGAGCATAGATCACAAAAAATGTAAGGTCAAAGCATGTCAAGAAGAATTTATACAAGTTTTTCGTGCTTGTACTGCATCAGCACTACGTACCAAGGCCAATATCTCTATTTGTTTAAGTAGTGGATTAGATTCCGCCAGTGTAGCAGCTTTCGCAGTACAACAACTAGAAAAACAAGGAAAATCTTTATTTAGTTATACCTATGTTCCAGCATTGACACCACCCAAAAAACAAGAACGCTCTTATTTTATTCCAGATGAAACCCAATTGGTAGAAGAATTGGTAAGCAAATACCCTTCCATTACACCACACTTTTTAAATAATCAGGGCAAAAACTGCCTGACAGATTTAGAAAAAATACGTGAGATTATGGAAATTCCTTTTAAGGCTTGCGTTAATCTGCCTAATTTACTGGAAATTTACCAACAGGCATATGCCAATGGCAGTCGTATCGTATTGTCCGGACAGTATGGAAACAGCACCATTTCCTATGGACATATCGAGCCAATTTTATACGAATTACATAAAAAGAAAAAGTGGTTTACCTATCTGCAATATTTAAACGGTTACTGTACAAAAACGGTCAAACAAAGCAGGTTGCAGGCATGGAAGGCAATGCGGGCATATTTTGCCTACGCTGATAAAAATGCAAAACAAAAAAAAGAGATAAGGCCACAAATTATAAATCCGTTTTTAACAGAGGCTATATTAGAGCAGTATCCATATAAAGAACGCTTTTCACATATTTCTACATTGTTGTTTCAAGAAGATATACCAGACACCAGCGAAAGCAGGTTGAAGAAAATGGAAATATTAAGTAGTTATATGTACATTGGCGCCTATGAAACCAAATTGGGACTTGCAGCCGGTGTGGTTGTGCGAGATCCAACCAGGGATATACGGATGATTCAATTTTGCAATTCTATTCCTTTCCCTTATTTTGCCTACAAAGGCTGTGTACGCTGGTTGATTCGAGGCATCATGAAAGATGCATTGCCCGCATCTTATCAAAAATGGCCACGATATGGCATCCAAAATGCAGATTGGCATTTGCGTATATTACGGGATTGGAAGCAAGTACGTTCAATGTTTGAAGACCTATTACAAAAGCAGGAAATCCAGACATATTTAGATATAGATAAATATCAAGCATTATTATCTAAAATAGACCAAAGTTATGCTTCGGGGAATTATGAAGAAATTACCTGGGAAAAAGATTTGCAATATCTTTGTTTTTTACTAACTTTGTAGTCTTTTTTCGCCTAATATACCAGTTTTCTATCCATCACTTTTCGCTGATGGTCTTTGCTTAGGTTGAAAACTGTGTAACCGTCGCATTGTAATTTTTGCCGACACTAATTCCGCATCAAATCTCATGGGGTGAGATTTAAGAAAGATTAGCAGGTTCTATATAAAGCAAACTTACACTATCATTACAAAATTGTTAGATTTATTTACAAATTTTTCTATTTGTGATAGAATGCAATTGTAGCTAATGATTAGTAACATATGGTTATATTGAGGTATTTAAGGAGGAACTAAAAATGAAGAAATGGCAACAACCAGAAATTAAAACATTAGATATTAAAGATACAGCACATAGTTGGATGGGAATTTACAGAGATGGTGGTTACATTGGTGATGGAGAGATTTCCGGACATTTATCTTGGACAGCACCTACAAGTGCACCACGTGCAACAAATGCACCAACAGCGGAACCAACTGTAACTTCTGTACCAAACGTTAATGTTTTATCAGGTGAATAAATACATATAAATACATATGAAAAATTTAAGGCAAGCGAACAGCTTGCCTTTTTTATGTAATAGGAAACTGCATCGCAATTTCCTATTACATAGAAAACGCTCCGCGAGGATGTGCAGACCGCGGAAATAGAGTGAATTGCTGCGCAATACCGCGGTCGCGCTAGAGTTTTGCAAGCAAAACTCTTTGTTCCTGTGAAAGTGTTTTCTGTAAACATGGTCATATTACACAAAAAGCGATGTGTAATTTCTATGTAATATTTTTGAAATAAATGTGAAAAAAATATAAAAATATGATATAATAAAATCAGATAGTTTAGTAATACTTAACAAAAAATGCATGTATTTCAAAAGAGAAAGAGAGATGAAAATAATGAAAAAATTTGGTAAAACATTTTCCGCTTGTCTGTTAGCTGTATCACTATCCATATCTGGTATTTCACCGGTACAACTTGTACATGCTACAAGTGATGTACAAATCACCTATACTTTTGAAGGAAACGAAAAAGACAAAGCCGGATACGCACAGGGAACCATCTGTGTATCTGCTACAACAGATGGTTGCTATCACTTGTTTTGGGCAGATGATACAAAAGCACTAAAAGATTATTACGAGATTAATAGCAAACTCAAAGACGAATTGACCAGTCGCTTAGGTGGAAAATCCTTTGAGGGAAGAGGCTTTATTGTAAAATCTGGCCAAAAGGCTACTTTTACATTTGATCCACATACTGCAATTCCAGCAGATGCAACGAAAATTATCGCTGTTACTGATACCGAGCATACGAATGTATCAGACGCAGTTGCCGTTTTTGATATTCCAAAAGAAAAACAATTAAAAACTGCCAGTGGCAACTTATTGTATCGATTTAATTCTTATTCTGACATACATATATCCAGCGGTTCCTGGTGGTCAAAATCTAAAGACCGATGCAAATCTGCCCTCGACTATGCTGCCGCAAAAGGCTCAACTTTTATCAATATATCTGGTGACATCTCAACAACTCCTAAGGAAGATGAATGGAAATTCTTTAGAGATAAAGTAAAAAATTCCTCCTTCAAAGGAAATATTTGGGAATGTACAGGAAATCATGAATTAAAAGATGCTGCTGGTAAAAAGTGGTTTATAGACTATGCATTAAAGACAGATTCAGATTACAGTGTGGATGGAAATAGTACCTATGTCAAAGATAAAGCCTATTACTATAAAGTCGAAAAGAACTCAGGCGACGTATTTATTTATTTAGCGTTAGAAAACAAAGATGCAACATCAGAAAATGTATTTTCGCAAACACAAATGGATTGGTTTCAAAGCGTAATAGATAAATATTATGAAAGCGGCGTCAACATTTTCGTGTCCGAACATGCCCCATATCAAAATTGGTCCATCGGAGAATTTAAATATGGAAACAAATTGTATCATGAGCATTTACAGGATAAAGGCAACACCAAAACTTTCATCAATATTTTAAAGAAATATAAAAATCTTATTTGGATGAACGGACATACACATCAAGATTTTTGCATAGCTACGAATTATTCCAATGAAAACGGAACTGCCTGTAACATGATTCATAATCCAGGCTGCGGAGGAACTACCTATGGATATAACAAATCTGCAGAGGATAAGATTTCAAATGCATCAGAACAACAATATCACAGTCCGGAACAGGCAGTGAAAGGAAAAAAAGATGGTGCAGGTTATCACAGCCAGGGATATTATGTAGAGACCTACGAAAATGAAATTATTTACCACGGTTCAGACATTGATAAGGGCAAGATTTATCCTGAATACTGTTATATCATGGAAGGTTCTCGTAGTGCAGGCTCTACACCAGTAGTTACTTCTCAACCAGACAACACCTCTTCACCGGTAGAAGCGAAACAAAGGATTTATTTTGATAATTCATCTTATAACTGGTCTAATGTATATTGCTATATGTACATGAATAAAGATGAAAAAAATGAAGCTTGGCCTGGTGTTAAGATGGAGCTTGACCAAACTACAGGATATTATTATTACGACGTACCTGAAAACTTATCTACCGGTAAAGTGATATTTACCCAAGATAAGACGACAAAGACAAATCGTTATCCAGCAGAAAAAGAACCAGGGTTGGATGTAAGTGGTACAATGCTCTTTAAGGAAGGTAATACCTTAATTAGTTACGAAATACCACAATCTCCTACACCAGTTCCCACAACAACAGTAGTAGCAACAACAGTAGCAACAGAACCAGCAACAGAAACCCCAGAACCAATTGTGTCACAAGCTCCTGTCATTTCAGAAACACCTACACAAGAACCCACTGTTACACAAGAAACTCCTGTTACAGCCAAACCTACCTTTACACAAATACCAAATGGTTCCAGCTTTCCAATGACAACACAGTCAGCCAGACCAACGCAAGCTGCCCAGCTGACACCTGTTCCAACAGAACGACTATCA
>JAFORL010000186.1 GCA_017393285.1 Lachnospiraceae bacterium | reverse complement strand
TTGGATTCGCAAAAAGGAATAACCATACAGGAAGCTACAGATGCTGTAGGGATAAGTAGGAGTTCCTTCTATAAATATAAAGATGATGTATTTCCATTTCATGACAATGCGAGAGGAAAGACCATTACTTTAATGATGCAGATGGATGATGAGCCGGGCTTGTTGTCAAAGATGTTAAATTTGGTAGCGCAATATGGAGCGAATATTCTTACCATCCATCAGGCGATACCGGTAAATCGGATTGCAATGTTGACACTTAGTGTGGAAATATTACCAACTTCAGGTTCCGTTACTGCCATGATTACAGAGATTGAACAGTTGGTAGGTATGCATTATGTTAAGATTATTGCGAGAGAATAAAGTCGTTTTAAGTAACGTGGAACAAGAGATGCATTGGACAATTGTGAATGTGTAGCGTTGTCCGATTTAGTTACAGGTCAGCTATTGACTGAAAGGTTACAGTTGAAAGGAACAGAATGGAGGAAATTATGTTAAATGTTGGTGTTTTAGGTTATGGTACAGTTGGTTCAGGTGTAGTAGAAGTGTTGCACACGAATCGTGAAAGTATTGCAAAGAAAGTTGGTCAGGAAATAGCAGTAAAATATATTCTTGATTTAAGAGATTTTCCAGGAGATCCTTTTGAAGAAAAAGTTGTACATGATTTTGATGTGATTGTAAATGATGCAGATATCCAAATCGTAGTAGAAACAATGGGTGGAGTAAAGCCTGCATACGATTTCGTAAAAGCATGTTTACAGGCAGGTAAGAGTGTTTGTACTTCTAATAAAGAATTGGTGGCAAAACATGGAGCAGAATTATTAGCCATTGCCAAAGAGAAGAATATCAATTTCTTCTTTGAAGCAAGTGTAGGTGGCGGTATTCCTATTATTCGTCCAATCAATGAATGTGTAACTGGTGATGTCATTGAAGAAATTTCCGGTATCTTAAATGGTACTACAAACTACATCTTATCTAAGATGGCATCAGAAGGATCTGATTTTGATTCTGTTTTAAAAGATGCACAGGACAAAGGATATGCAGAGAAGAATCCAGAAGCAGACGTGGAAGGATATGATGCTTGTAGAAAGATTGCAATCTTAACTTCACTTGCATATGGTAAGCAGGTTGATTTCGAAGATATTTACACAGAAGGAATTACAAAGATTACAGATGTAGATATCAAATATGCAAAAGTATTGGGCGCAAGCATTAAGATTTTTGGTAGCAGTAAGAATGTAGATGGAAAAGTTTACGCAAAAGTTGCACCAGTTATGATTGATTCTAAGCATCCATTGTATATGGTAAATGATGTATTCAACGGTATTTTTGTAAAGGGAAATATGGTTGGAGATTTGATGTTCTACGGAAGTGGTGCAGGTAAATTACCAACAGCCAGTGCAGTGGTTGGAGATGTAGTTGCTGCAGCAAAGAATTTAGGAAACAATGTACCGGTGATTTGGGAACAGGAAAAGTTGACATTAGCAGATATCAAGGAATCTGCACAACGTTTCTTTGTTCGTTTGTCAGGTGACAAAGCGGCGAATGCAGCAAAAGTGGAAGCAGCATTTGGTAAGGTACAAGAGGTAGAAGCAGGTGTTGCCGGAGAGTATGCATTTATTACAGATGCAGTAAAAGAAGGCGATTTTGAGACAAAAGCGCAGGAACTTGGAAATGTAGTAAGTAGAATTCGTGTTGATTTCTAGTATTTTCGAAGTAGTGCAGTTTCGTGAAAATAGAAAGCATCTGTAAATGCTATACAGTGTAGTATGTCAGTAAATTCTAATTTGCACAGTAGCGTAACTTAGTAAAATAGAAATGCAAAAAGGATTATGAGCTTCTTTGTGGGTTCAATCAGATGGATGACCAGTTCATATGTAAATATGTGTGAACTGGTTATTTCTTTGCTTTTTTAAAAAAATTGATATGGAGAATTGTTACAAAAATATATTTATTTTTTTACAAATTTGTGATATAATGAGTTGGTGAAAAAAAGAAAGGGGTGAAAAAATAGAAAAAGAGTTTGGAAATGGATGTATATTTTATGAAAATCGAAAGGAGAAAAAGATGTTTAAAAGAAAAATAAAACAGTTTATATGTGCACTGTTAGTTGTTAGCTTGCTTTTAGTGAATAAAGGAATGTATACTGGATATGAAGTACACGCAAGTACGAGAACTTACGAAAATGAAACAGATGGCTTTGCGGAGGCAGTGGCAGATTATTATAAGAACGGGGAAATAGACACGCAAAGGGATTTTGAAGTGTATCCTGATGGAAATTATGAGCGAAGTATTGTGACGGATACGTATAGAGAAAACAATGGTGGAGTGAATCGAGTTAAAGAATATGTAGCACAATCTACTTGTATTTGGGAAAAAGAGGCTTACCCTGCTGGACGCATAGAGAGTTGTGAGTATATAGGAGATGGGGAGGGAAAGATTGATGGGAAGTTATGGAAATATGATATTATACGACTTTGGGTAAGCTCTTATCCATATCCGTCTTATAAAGCAAATTTATATGCAGTAAATGTAAGACCTGCGAATTCCAAGATAGAAGAAAAAAATATAACCTTGCCTGCATACATTGAGGCGACAATAGGTGAAAAAAAAGAGGTTTTGAAGTGTGTGGAATTGGCTGATGCAGCATTTTTACAGAATGAGAAAATTACAGAGGTTAAGATTCCGGATACTTATCAAAGAATATGTGCATATGCATTTACAGGATGTAAGAATTTAGAGAAAATACATTTTGTGACTACAAACCCGGAAGTTTGTTCAGAAGGGGAGGCGATTGATGCATATACTGTGGACGAGACAGTGTCTGGAGAACAAAATTTAGACAACAGTGATTTACATTTTCTTG
>JAFORL010000185.1 GCA_017393285.1 Lachnospiraceae bacterium | reverse complement strand
GCTACATTTCCTGTGCTTCCACCACCTGTAGTTCCACTGCTGCCACTTGCTGTCGGCTCGGCTACATTTCCTGTGCTTCCACCACCTGTAGTTCCACCGTTACCACTTGCTGTCGGTTCGGCTACATTTCCTGTGCTTCCACCACCTGTAGTTCCACTGCTGCCACTTGCTGTCGGCTCGGCTATATTTCCTGTGCTTCCACCACCTGTAGTTCCACCGTTACCACTTGCTGTCGGTTCTACTAGGTTTCCTGTGCTTCCACTTGCAGTTGGTTCTACTCCACTTCCCTGATTTCCATTATCTGTCTGTTCTTCAACTGTAACCGCAATGCCATCTCCCGATACACCTTCATATTGTTTTCCATCATATTCCACATATGCAGTAACCATATATTTATATTTTGTATAGGCTCTTACATTAGAATCTATATATCTTGATTCCTTAACCTTTGTAAGCAAATCCCAGGTATTCTTCCTATCGTTATATCGATACACAAAATAACCTGTTGCATCTTGCATCTGCTCCCAATTAAGCGTTAACGCATTGCCTTCCTGTTTTACTTTTAAACCAGATACCAAATCTGGTTTAATGACTAATTTAACAGACTTCTTCACATTAGAACCATCTATGGTTTGCGCCTGCACATCACATAAACCTACAGCCTTACCAGATACAACCGAATAACAGAAATTATGAAGTGTATCACTTCCTGTTTCTGATACTTCTGCTTTCTCAAAATTACTTACACTCCAATTTAATTTTGCTGTTGAAACATCTTCCGGTCCCACATTGGCACATATTTTGATTGATTCTCCTGCCTCTACAACATAAAAATCTTGTTGAAAATCAATAGAACTTGCTAATACTTTTTCTTTGCTTTTAATCGAAAATTTTCCATTATTGTTACCAAGATAATAGTTTTCATTTTCTTCATAACAAGGTACCACAGTATAATTATAGGTTTGTCCTGCTACTACGTCTTCGTCTAAAAATGTATAGCTCGCATCACCATTTGCCCTAATATAGTGATAATTCAAGAATTCATTTGTCTGGGTTTTTCGAATCATATACCCCGTCATCAGTCCATCCTTTATGAGCTGATTTTCATCTTCCAAACCAGAAAATGTAATTTGATTTCCTTTTGAAGTAGCTACCAATTCTGTAGTGTTTTTATCTACCGTTTTATTTGTTACCGTTCTCATAAAAATAGTAATTGATACTTTCCAAGCATCATTGGTCGAAAAAGTAATCGTAGTATTTCCTTTTTTCTCAGCTTTAAAAGTATACAATGTACTATTATTTCCACCTGGTGCAGTTTTTTCTAAAGAAACCACAGACGAATCCGCTATCGTCATATCTATCTTTAAATTCTCGTAATTTGCAGTAACAGGACGACAATACAACGCTAGTTTCTCTGTGCTACCTTCCGGTATTCCTAAATAACGGGTACTGGCCATAATCCCTTCCACTGGATTGTAGGTAAGTGTCGTAACATTTACAACTTGCTCTTCTCCTTCATAAACAGCTCTTTGGCTACCAACTTCCCAGCGTTCCACATAAGCACGTATACTAAATTTATAGCTTTTCCCTTTTTCTAAACTGCTCACAATAAATTTATTTTCACTAAAGCCTATACCTTGATTTAATACTGTCCATTCTGACTTTTCCTCATTCCATTGATAAATCATATAGCCAGATATATTTGCTTTTTCATCCCAATACAATCTTGCTTCTGTACTAGTTGTCTTTGCCACTAAATTTTCCACTTTACCTGGCTCAATATAAATATACATTTCTCCATAGCATTTTTGATCCAGGGAGTATGCAAAAATTCTACACTTACCTTCCCCTACAAATGTAACCAGTCCATTTTGATCTACAGATGCCACTTGTGGGTTGGTACTTTCCCATTTTCCTATACCTTTGTTCGTTGCCTCATTTGGTGTATAGGAACTAATTTCCACCTGTCTGGTCTTTCCAATATCAGAATGACCCACATGCCAATAAGAATCTTTCAAATTCACTTTTTTTACAGTTAAAGAATTCACCTTTACATGTAATTCACAAGTTGCATTACTATCTAAAGTTGTGCCATAAATGATAGCCTCACCTTCTGCAATTCCTGTAACGGTACCATTAAAATCAACCACTGCAACTTTTTCATTAGAAGAAGTCCATTTTAGCTCCTGACTAGCCACAGAAGGTATCACTTCGTATTCTGTATAATACTTCAAATTTGGTTGTAACTCTATTGAAGATGTTTTTAATACAATTTCACTAGATTTTTTTCTTTCAAAAATAATGCTGCATTCACCATGTTTCGTACTGCCGTCTAACGGCACTGCATATACCTTCACTTTTCCATATAATTTTCGTTGTACTTTTCCGTTCTGACTCACACTAGCCATTTGTTCAGAAGAAGTATACCATTGCAACTGTTTTCCTTCTATTTTTTTAGTGGAAATGACATTACCTTCGCTGTCTTTTTCTAAAGCAATATATGTCAAAGCTTCTAAATCCACACTAGAAGCTGTGGTGATTATATTTTTGGTTTCTTTTCCCTGATACAAAATCTTTACATCTTCACAAATTTCCTCATTTGGATCTTCTTCTGGTGGAAGATCTGTATTATTGGTGTATTGGAATTTAGAATCTGATTCTGGAATAATGGTATTTTGAAAAATGTTATTACAAATTTCAAATTTATTAACGGTACCATAACGGTATCGAAATACTTTGTTTTTATAATATTTTCCCATTTCGTCCTGAAAAACATCCTTGGTAGTAATATCTGCGGTTAAAAAACGGGAATTTGGAAAATATACCTTATTTTTATCTATTTTTAGTGAATCAAAAGAACCTTCTATCTTAAAAATTCCTCTTAAACCTTCCCAAACCAAACATCTCTGATAGTCGTAACAAACATTATCTTTAAATGTAAACTGTTTCGTAAAATCATAATCTTTCTTATTATTATCATAACCAGTATAGATAGCAAATTGCTTTTTGTTGGTTCCTACACTACCCAATCCATTATACAAATAAATCTGATTACCTGTCATATTGGAATCCATACCAATGGTTCCACAAGTTGCCAAACCAATGATTTTGTTATTATGTATTTCCGGTCCATATACACCAAATACAATTGGTGCATCAAATAATAATCTGTTGGATTGTAAAGTCAACTTTCCATTGGTAATAGTCCCTCTTCCCATTCCAACATCTGAAGTGATAAAAATATCATTATTCTGCACTAAGACATCATCATCCAGACTTGCAGCCGAGTCAAATATGGTAGAACCGGATTGATAGGTACATTTCACTTCAATAATATTATTCTCTACTCTACAATTTTTCAGTTTTCCCAAAGTCATGAATTTAGAATCTGTTTCACAGATAAAATGGTTGCCGGCAATTCTAATATCTTCTATATTTTTAGAATTTGCATATGCTACCGTAAAACACATGGTTCTATTTCCAATAATATCCACATATTTTAACTGTATAGAATGCATGGTATTATTGATGAAATTTACATGTTTTACACTGGCACTATCATTGCTTGTACTGAAGAAACCAATTTGCTCATCTCGGGCATTACCATAAAAATCACAATTCATTACTGTAATGTATTCCTCGCCAGCTGACCAAATATCCATGATTCCTAAATTTGCGCCTCGATAAGTTCCACTCATCTGCTCCATTCTACAACCATCTACGGTAACATATTTATTTCCCGTATAACAACAAAAATTTGAGTATTGTTTATCCTCAAAATAATAAGAATTATAGGATGACTGTGGAATAATTAAATTCACATGATAAACATATACATTTTCAGAATAAACCACCACAAATTGTCTCATGTAATGATACCAGTCAACTTCTCTGGCCTCAATCTTGAAGTTAGCAAAATACATATTTTTACACGCCCAACAACTAAACAAACTTTCGGAATATCCTTCTTCATCTCTATAATCATTATCTGTAAAAATAACGGATTTATCTCCATCTCCCACAAAATTAAGATTACTATATCCAACATTAATGCCAAAGCCTAGTTTATATTCTCCTTCTGGCAAATAAATAATGCCTCGTAACTTTTCTGACGCTTGATTTCCATTTACCAAAGCTCCTACTCTTGCAACAGAAAAATTGATTGCTTCATGATCTTCATGTTTGCCATCTCCTTTTCCCCCAAACTGTCTGACATTGGCTACCAACCAAGTAACGCCTTGCTGATCTGTGTAAGAATCAGGCACAATATTTGCATAAAGTCCGTTATCTAATTTTACACCGCCCTTTTCAAAGTTTTTGGATACTTCATAACACGCTGTACCTTGATCTCCTACGGTATAATAACCTGCCGTTTTTACCTTTTGTCCTTCTTTTAAACATGCTGTTTTCATGCTTCTTACATTAGAAAATTCTGTATCTGTTTCTAAGGAAGTGGCATAATGCATCGTCTTCAAAAAAGTAACATCCATATCTTTATACTTTTTTGCATCAGCTATGGCTACCGTATCGTCTACCGCCACCTTATTGGTATCCGTCTGCTGTTCATTGACTGCAGCCTTCTCCTGCTGATACTGAAATATAAATGACAAACTCAGTATACTAATCATCATGAATAACCTTATTGCTCTTTTTTTCATTTTCTTCCCCTTTTCTCATTTGTTGTTTTTTATTAGAAATTTTCATACTTCCAATTGCTTACATGCTGGTTTTAAACAATGCCCCAAAGCAAAGTCCAGAAAGCAAGGTGAATGACTCTTTTACTTTTAAAAATGCGAGCTATAATTTCTACACCATAGCTCGCAATCTTTAATCATACATCTATTTCTACAACAATTCCACGTCTTGCAATTCTTTTGGTGGCATAGCCTTCGAAGAGCTCTGTACAAAATTTTGCACTTCTTTCTTCGCCATTGCAATCGGAATATTGGTACCTGCACCTGCAATACATCCACCAGGACAGCCCATTCCTTCAATTAAACACCCCTGCTTTTTCCCTGCTTTTGCTAACAATAGCATTTTTTTACACGCATCTAATCCCTCTGCATGTTCAATATTAACCTCTACACCTGGATAATATTCCTTAATACATGCCTCTATTGCACCGGCAACTCCACCGGCAACTGCATAACCACGTCCGGCTCCTGTGGCATTATGAATAGATTCTTCATTATCATACTTTGAAAAATCAATGCCATTGGCTTCAAAAACACCTGCTAATTCCTCAAACGTAATAACAAAATCTACATCACTTCGAACATCACTTCTAGATGCTTCTAATTTCTTTGCAGCACATGGCCCAATAAATACTACTTTTGCATCTGGATATTCCACCTTTACACTTCTGGCAGTTGCTACCATAGGTGTTAATTCATTGGATACACTATCAATTAATTCAGGAAAATATTTCTTAGCTAACATCGACCAGGAAGGACAACAAGAGGTTAAAGAAAATGGTAATTCTCCTGTAGCAACCTTCTCCACATAGTGTCTTGCTTCCTTCATGGCACCCATATCAGCACCTAATGCTACTTCAAATACATCTGTAAAACCGATTTCCATCAAAGCAGCCTTAATATTTTTGATGGAAACATTCTTTCCAAACTGTCCTATAATAGCCGGAGCCACGATTGCCATAACCTTTGTTTTATTTTTCATGGCACGAATCAACTGAAATACCTGAGATTTATCTGCAATCGCACCAAACGGACAACTCACCATGCACATTCCACAAGAAACACATTTCTCTGAATCTATTTTTGCACGACCATATTGATCCGAACCAATTGCATTCACGCCACATGCCTTTTGACAAGGACGTTGTTTTTTTGCAATGGCATCATATGGACAAACCTGCTTACATCTGCCACATTTGATACACTTCTCCTGATCAATATAGGAATGACCATTTACCATGGATATTGCACCTTTGGGACATACTTGCTTACAAGGATGTGCAACACAGCCTCTACACATATTACTTACTTCATATTTATTCTCATCGCAAGCATCACAAGCAGATGGAATAACCTGCATCAACGGTGGTTCATAATATTTACTATCAATATTACTTTCTTGAATACCATCTGTAATATGCACAGGTCTATCTTCTGGACGAAGGGACATACCCATAGCAAGTCTCACTCGTTCTGATACAACTGCACGTTCTCTATATATACTTTCTCTATGTTTGGCTTCATCGCCTGTTACCAATTTATACGGAATCGCTTCAATATCATTATTGATATTTTCAGAATGATAAGCAACATTTGCAACTTCACGAAAAATCTCGCGTCGAATTTCTCTTACAGGAGTTTCAATTCCTCTCATAGGGCTATTCTTCCTTTCACAATCAAGATACATTTATGGGTTTTATAGTACTGTCAGAATACTGACATACAGAGCTAAATTTCTAAGCCTCTTCTTTTCGTCTAAGCAAATCTCTTTCATTTAATTCCATTCCTAAATCTACAAAAATTTTCTGCTTAGGATGTGGACAACTCTCCATGGCATTACCATCTTCATCTGTAATCGCCTTTACTGTAGCCAAAATATTCTCTCCATTTGGTTTCATCACTTCAATCTCTTCTCCGACAGAAAATTTATTTCTCTGCTCTAAGCCATACATACCAGCCTCATTTTTTTCACCAATAAGACCAAGGTATGTGTATTCACGTACATAAGTATTACTATCATATATTTGTGTATCGTGTGTAGTTGGTCCATAGAAGAAACCTGTAGTAAATTGACGATAGGTACATTTTGCAATTTCTTCTTTATAGTATGGAATACGAGATTCATACAACTTCGGATCTGTAAAATAATCATCCAGAGCCTGTCTATAAGTTCTGGCAACAGTTGCAACATACAAAGCTGTTTTCATTCTACCTTCGATTTTCATACTGTCAATTCCTGCTTTCACAATATCAGGAATGTGTTCAATCATACATAAATCTTTAGAGTTGAAAATGTAGGTTCCCCTCTCATTTTCTTCGATTGGTAAATACTCACCAGGTCTACTTTCCTCTGAAATATAATACTTCCATCTGCATGGATGTGTACAAGCGCCTAAATTGGCATCTCGACCGGTAAAGTAATTACTAAGGAGACATCTGCCAGAATAAGAAATACACATAGCACCATGCACAAAAGTTTCAATTTCCAATTCATCTGGAATATGGGAACGTATTTCACCAATTTCCTTTATAGACAACTCCCTTGCTGATACTACTCTGGTTGCTCCTTGTTTATGCCAAAATTGATAGGTTTGATAATTTACATTATTGGCCTGTGTACTAATATGCAAATCTATCTCTGGGCAAACCTCCTGTGCAATCATAAACACACCAGGATCAGAAATAATTAATGCATCCGGCTTAATTTCTTTCATTTCTTCAAAATACTTATAGCATGCGTCAATATCTCTATTATGTGCTGTAATATTTGCAGTCACATATACCTTTGTGTCATGCGTATGTGCAAAGGCAATGCCTTCCTTCATGTCTGCATTAGAGAAATTCTTTGCTTTTGCACGCAAACTGAACATTTCTCCTCCAATATACACTGCATCTGCACCATAGGTAACTGCAACTTTCAGCACCTCTAAATTACTAGCAGGAATTAATAATTCTGGTCTTTCTTTTCTCACAGATAATCCGCCTTTCTTCGTCTACATCCATTCTAAATATCTATTTTAATTTTGTACTTAAGGTAACACCATCTCCAAATGGTAAAATCACAGTTTTTAACTGTTCATGATGCGTAAGCATATACAAATACTCTCTCATTCGACTATGAATGGTTCTGTTTCGTTTGATAATTGCATATCTGGACTGTACAATATCACCTTCTTGCAAAACATTATCTGAAACGAGCAATCCATCTTTTTTTAACAGTTTCATAATGTTATCAAAAAAATGAATATATTGCCCTTTTGCCGCATCCATAAATATCATATCATATTCTCTATTTTCTGCAACCAATTTTGCCAAAATTTCTGTTGCATCTCCCTCCAACAAAGTAATCTGTTGCTCTTTTTCAGCAAATTTAAAATTTTCTTTTGCTTTTTCAATACGTTCTGGCATTTTTTCAATCGTAGTAATATGTCCACCTTCTGCAAGTTCTTCACTCATCAATATAGAAGAAAAACCCACTGCACAACCCACTTCTAAAATGTTTACAGGCTTATGCATTTGAAACAAAAACTGTAATAAGGTTTGTGTGGACTTTCGAATAATAGGGACACCATCAGCAATTGCTTCCTCTTCGATTATTTTTATTTTTTCAGGTAATTCTTGATCTAAAGAATGTATATATGTCGCAATTCTTTCATCTTCTATCATATTGTTTCTTCCTTTTCCAACTATAAAAATGTGATTAGTCATCTTCTGTGACTACTGTGTCACCATTCAACACTTCAATAAATTCTATATAAGTCTGATTGCTGTTCAACTTATACTTGCCCGGCACAGGTGCACTTCCCTTGGGGCATTCCAGTTTGCAACGAATATAAAAACTATGATGATTTGCAATCAAATCCAACTCTTCCAACCGAACTGCAACATCTTTCCAAGTATCATTTTTCTTTACCTGCAATGTTTTCTCTGTTCCAATGCCTTTTTCATAAGCCACAGAACCAAAAATGGAATACGTAAATCTGTATGCTTGATTTGCAAATTTAGAAATAACCAAAACCGCAATTAAATAAAATAAAAAAGTAAAAAACAAGTGGGTTACGCCTTCTATAATTTGTACTTGTAATAAACTATTTCTTGTATCCTCTTTATTTGCAGATCCCGGTATTGTTTTTTTCTTTTTTTCTACCGTCAATTGCACACATTCCTTTCTCCAGCTTTTCATCATTTGATACACTAGGAAAGAGTAACGATTCAGTGTTTCCCCCTGCCGAATAGTTACTCTTTCTACTTTGCTTTTATGTAACAAGCCCATCCACCTTTTATTATGGTAATGTCAGCAAACTGACATATAATTATTACATAAAATCAATATTTACATGTATTTGACTATCAATCTTTTGATTCATTTTTCGTATCATTTTCAAATATCTTTGCTCGACTGCCAAAAACTCTTTTACATCTGTACGTGTCAAAATATCTTGAAACTCTTGATTTAACCTGGCGCTAGCTTCTATACTATCAATCTGATTCTTCATTTGAATTTCAAAATTTCTTTGACGGTATACATTTAAACACTGGTATACAGATTCATTCTTTCTCACATCATTCAGTAACATTTGGTATTGAATATATTCATTGCTCCCATGTATTGCATTGATTAATGCATCTGTTTGTTCCATTACATTTCTCATTCAAAACACCCCCTAATTCACTCATATATTAAAACTTTCTCAAAACAAAGATAAACTAAACTTCCATAATGATTGGTAAAATCATTGGATTACGTTTTGTTTTTTTCCATAAATACTCGCTTAGCGTATCTTTGATTTCTAATTTCATTTTTCCCCAATCTGTCATATTACTTGCAATACAACGTTCTAAAGCATCAGATACCACTTCTCTCGCTTCATCCATTAAGTTTTCAGATTCACGAACATAAACAAAACCTCTCGATACGATATCTGGTCCTGATAAAATTTGACAACTGTATTTTTCCAATGTAACAACAATAATAATCAAACCATTTTCAGATAAATGTTGACGATCTCTTAAAACGATATTTCCTACATCTCCTACGCCAAGTCCGTCAACCAAAATACCTTGTGCAGGCACTTGTCCTACAATCTTAGCTTTACTGTCAGACAACTCCAACACATCACCTGAACGCATTAATATAACATTTTCTTTTGGAATACCCATTCCTTGTGCCAATTCACTATGTGTGGTCAAATGTCTATACTCACCATGTACCGGAATCGCATACTTAGGCTTCGTTAAAGCATAAATCACTTTTAATTCTTCTTGGCAGGCATGTCCAGATACATGTGTATTTTGGAAAATTACCTTTGCACCTTGTTGTGACAATTCATTAATAATCTTAGAAACCGACTTTTCATTTCCAGGAATTGGTGAAGAACTAAATACAATCACATCTCCCGGCTGAATGGAAACTTTTCTATGAATAGAAGCCGCCATACGAGATAATGCTGCCATGGATTCTCCCTGACTTCCTGTGGTAATCAATACCAACTGATCATCTGTATAATTACTCATTTGCTCAATATCAATAAACATTCCTTCTGGTACATTTAAATATCCCAACTCACACGCTGTACCAATAATATTCACCATACTGCGACCTTCAATTACCACTTTTCGTTTATATTTGGCTGCAGAATTAATAATCTGTTGCACACGATCCACGTTAGAAGCAAAAGTTGCCACGATAATACGTTGCTTACTATTATCTGCAAAAATTTCATCTATGGTCTTTCCAACTGTACTCTCCGACATCGTAAATCCGGGACGCATCACATTCGTACTATCGGCCATTAATGCCAAGACACCTTTTTTACCAATTTCCGCAAAACGTTGTAAATCAATTGGTTCTCCAAAAACCGGTGTATAGTCAATCTTAAAGTCTCCGGTATGCACAATCACACCTGCTGGACTATAAATTGCCAAAGCAGCAGCATCTGCGATACTGTGATTGGTTCGTATAAACTCAATTCGGAAACAACCCAAATTAATAGATTGTCCATATTTGATAACCTTACGTTTTGTTGTTTTCATTAAATTGTGTTCTTTTAATTTATTTTCTATGATACCAATTGTTAACTTAGTTGCATAAATTGGCACATTTATTTCTTTTAATATATAAGGCAAGCTACCGATATGATCTTCGTGTCCATGAGTAATAATAAATCCCTTTACCTTATCTCTATTTTCTTTCAAATATGTAATATCAGGAATAACCAAATCAATTCCTAACATTTCATCTTCAGGAAACGATAATCCACAGTCAACAACAATAATGGAATCTTCATACTCAAATGCTGTTATGTTCATTCCAATTTGTTCTAATCCGCCCAATGGGATAATCTTAATCCCCTTTCCTGATATATTCTTTTTTCCTTTCAAAATAAGCACCTCCATAAAATCCCGGACAAATCAAAATATTTTTTTGCTTACCAATAAGACGTACCATTCTAATACGCCTATTTTATCCTCCGTACAACCTGTCCGAACCTCTGTTAATGTACGTAATCATTTTTATCATTTATGTGTGCGATATACTTCATTCATAGGTAATGGTATCCGCACATAATATACAGAACGAAAACCATATGAAAACCATACATACACAAATATAATATCCTTATACTATTCTCATAATATTTTTTATCGTTCGAATTCCACATCATCTAACAATTCAGAAAATACTTTTGATATTGCATCTAATTCCTGCTCATCTTCCACAATTGCATAGGTAACTTCATCACCATTTGCCTGCATCTCTTTTAGAATCAAGGCAGTATCATCCTCATAATCTACTGCAAGTAAATAATTGTTACCATTAATTTTCGTTTCTTCTAATACTTCTAATTGTACTTTTGTATTATCTTCCAATGCAAAGGTAATTAAATGATTTTCATTCATATTGTCACCTTAGTTGGATGAGTTTTATATTATTGAGACATATGAGACAACGAGTCCAAATAATTTTGCAATATAAATGTAGCTGCCACTTGATCCACTACAGCATATCTTTTTTCACGTCTAACATCACTGGCAATCATTATATTATGCGCAGATACTGTTGATAATCGTTCATCAAATAAAATAACTTCTAGTCCTGTTCTGCGTTCTAACATAGCTGCAAATTCTTCCGTTTTTTTGCAACGCTCACCAATGGTATTGTTCATATTTTTAGGATAACCTAAAACAATTTTCTCCACGTCATATTCATCAATTAATGCTTCAATACGTGCAAGAGTTTGACGTAATTTATTTTCTTGTTTTCTACGAATTACTTCAACCCCTTGTGCAGTTAATAATAATGCATCACTTATTGCGACACCAACTGTAACTGAGCCATAATCCAAGCCCATTATTCTCATCCAAACATATTCCTTTCTTCTTAACGATTCTTTAAATTACGATTGATATAGTCACCCAGTAACTCTTCTATAATTTCATCACGCTCAACCTTCATAACTAAGCTACGAGCTCCATTATAACTGGTAATATAAGTTGGATCTCCTGACATTATATATCCTACAATCTGATTAACTGGATCATACCCTTTTTCAGTTAATGCATGATATACATCCGCAATAATGTCTTTAACCTCCACCTCTTGTGCCTTTTGTGTTTTAAAAAATTGTGTATGACTTATTTCGTTCATAATACTACCTCTCCTTGTTCCTTCTGTATCGCAAAGCAAATCCCGATGTACTTTCAAAGCATACGTTTCTTTTTATCTCGAACCCCAAACATTGTAATCTGGCATCCACTTTGTGTACTATGTAATTATTTTATCCGAACTCATATCATTACATATATCATAATATAAATGACAAAAAATATCAACCTATTTTTCCTAGTAAAATTTGTCTATTTAATTTTTTTTCTATCTTGACAGGTAGCAATTTATTGATTTTTTCTTCTATTCCTTCTGCATATGGAATGGCAATTTTTATATATCTTTCATTATGTCCCAATAAATAAGTCTGATTTTCAATCTCCACCAATTCTTCAAAAAGGACCTGTTCTGTTCTCCCGATAAACCACTGTTGGTATTGCTGTTCCAATCTTTCTTCTGTTAGCAATAATTCTGCGCTACGAGCTGTTTTGACTGCTTCATCTATTTGTGGTTTCATTCCTTCTGCCCTGGTTCCTTTTCTCACAGAAAATTTAAAAATATGCATTTGTGCAAAACCAATTGTTTCCACAAATTTTTTTGTGGTAGAAAATTCCTCTTCTGTTTCTCCTGGAAATCCAACAATAACATCTGTGGTAATTGCGGGATTTGAATAATATTGTCTTAAAATTTCACAACCTTTTGCGAATTCTTCTGTCGTATATCTTCTATTCATACGTTTTAAAGTAGCATCACATCCACTTTGTAACGACAAATGAAAATGTGGACAAATTTGCTTGATTTTACATAAACGAGCCACAAATGCATCTGTGATTACACGTGGTTCCAAAGACCCAAGTCGAATTCTCTCCACGCCTTCAATTTCACTTACAGCTTCTAAAACATCTAATAAAGGTTTCCCTTCCATTGCCACAAAATCTTTATTCTGTTGATCCGCACCATAAGAAGATAAATGTATACCATTTAAAACAAATTCCTTATATCCTTTTTTTACCAATTCTTTTATTTCTTGTAAAATATCCTCTTTTTCCCTACTTCTAACATGTCCTCTCGCAAATGGAATGATACAGTAAGAGCAAAATTGATTACAACCATCCTGAATTTTAATAAATGCTCTGGTTCTTTTTCCAGCATCTTCGATTCGCATTTCTTCATAAGAAGGTGCATCAAAAACATCCACAATAAAGGTATTGATCTTATGATTTTTTATATATTGTTCCACTTCTTCGACTATTTCATGTTTTTTATTATTTCCGATAACCACATCAATAGCCTCATCCTGCTCCACTAAATCTTTTGCCACTTGTACATAACAACCAACTGCAACAACAATGGCATTTGGATTTTTCTTTTTGGCTTTATGTAACATTTGTCTGGATTTTCTATCTGCCATATTGGTAACCGAACAGGTATTCACAATATATATATCAGCCTTTTCATCAAAATCTACAATGGTATACCCTGCATTGCGAAATAGCACTTGCATTGCATTGGTCTCATATGTATTCACCTTACATCCTAATGTTAAAAAAGCTACGTATCCTTTCTGCATCTTATTTCACACTCACTTTCTATCTCAATACGCATAACAATTCAAAGAAAACCGTACTTTCAAGAAATTGGACAATATGCCCCATTCTATTTATTTCCAATTCTATCTCATGTTACAATATTTTTTTATAAATCACACAATAAATGTGTCGCCCCTTCTAAGCTACCACAAAACTCTCCTTTTAAAAAACACACGTCAATTTCATACATCAAACTAGATCCAACGCAAACTATCATTTATGATGCACCTAAATCTTACAACAAATCTATACGACTTACTATATACCCACTCTCAAAAAAACGAACTTACACCTCATCTATTTTACCAAGTCCACACAAAAAACTTTTTTGTTTTTCTTGTTGACTTTTGGTACACAAAACAGTAGTATATTATTGTAGAACATCATTATGAAATGGGAGGTATGGACATGAAAACAGTAAAAATTTCATTAAACTCAATTGACAAAGTAAAATCATTTGTAAACGACGTTACAAAGTTCGATACAGATTTCGACCTTGTATCTGGAAGATACGTTATTGATGCAAAATCTATCATGGGTATTTTCAGTTTAGATTTATCAAACACAATTGATTTAAATATCCACGGTGATGATACAGATGCTATCTTAGAAGTATTAAAACCATACATAGTTGAATAATTTAATCACTGTGTGTTTCAGAAAAGCTGTTGCGTTATGCAACAGCTTTTTCTTGTCTCTGCCACCTTCTGTATCTATTCTGGACGAATCACAATTGTCTCAACAGTATCCAATGCACGTGCAAACATCTCATCAATTTTTTTCACCAAATGCGTTTCCGACTTTTGAATAGAGCTTAATGTTGGCTTTGTAACCGGATGTTTTGCAACAAACGTTGTACAACAATCCTCATATGGCTGAATAGAAATTTCATATGTTCCAATCTTTTCCGCAATGTTCACAATATCTTGCTTGTCAAATGCAATAACAGGGCGATAAATTGGCATATTTCCTGCCTCTTCAATAACTGCCATACTTTGCATAGTTTGACTGGCAACCTGTCCAATACTTTCCCCTGTAACAAGTCCAAGACAACCATTTTTTTCAGCTAAGGCTTCTGCAACCCGAACCATATAACGCTTCATAATAATGGTTAATTGATCATGTGGACATTGATCATAAATATACATTTGAATATCTGTAAAATTCACAACATGTAATTGAATTTCACCCGTATATTTTGATACCTGCGTAGCCAAATCAATTACTTTTTGTTTTGCACGTTCACTTGTATATGGTGGTGCATGAAAATATACTGCATCCACTTTTACCCCACGTTTTGCGATCATATAACTGGAAACCGGACTATCGATTCCGCCCGAAAGTAAAACCATCGCTTTTCCACCTGTTCCCACAGGCAATCCGCCAAGCCCTGGAATAACAACAGAATATATATTCGTTTGTTTTCTAATTTCCACTGTAATCATTACCTCAGGTTGATGAATATCCACTTTTAATTCAGGGAAAGAATCCAATAATGCTCCACCTAACTCCATGCAAATTTCAGGCGAAGTTTTAGGATAGGATTTATTGGCACGCTTAGCTGCTACCTTAAAGGTAAAGTTCTGTTTGTCGTACACTTCTTCGACATATTTTATAGTTTCCACAACTACGGTTTCCCATTCTGTAGAATCCACAATTTTAACAGGACAAATTGCGACAATACCAAATACATGCTGCAAAGCATCTATCACATCGTCATAATCATAATCTGATAGTGCCTCCACATAAATACGTCCCATTTCTTTTCTAATTTGGAACTCTCCTTCTACTCTGGATAAAGAAATCTTGATTTGGTCACACAATGCATTTTCAAAAATATATCTGTTTTTTCCCTTGATACCAATTTCTGCATACTTTATTAAAAATACTTTATACAACATATTACATTTCCTTTCTTATCTTCGTACATATTTTTGTAACACTGGCACTAATTGTTCTAAGGTTTCTACTGTGTAAACCAATTCTTCTTTTGTAGTAAAACGAGAAAAACTAAAACGAATCGTTGATTCTACTGCTTTTTTTTCTAATCCAATTGCCTGCAAGGTACCACTTAAAGCCGGATGATTAGAAGAACATGCCGACCCTGCTGATACATAAATGTTCTTATCTTCTAACGCATGCAATAACACTTCACTACGCACACCATCTACTGTAACGCTGACAACATGTGGTGCCGTATTCTCGATATCTATACCATCGATTCCATTTACCGTCAAATCTTCCATTTTGTTTAGCAAATCGATAAAGAAGATTTTCAACTCATACATATGCGCAATATGTGCATCAAAATCTGCATATGCCAATTGCACTGCCTTTCCTAGCCCAGCAATTCCTGGTACATTTTCTGTGCCGGATCTCATGCCTTTTTGCTGTCCGCCACCATAAATCAATGGCAATACTTTTGTTTTATCCTTTACATACAAAAAGCCAATTCCTTTTGGACCATGTATTTTATGACCACTCACAGATAACAAATCAATATGCATACGTTTTGGAAAAATTTTAAATTTCCCATAACTTTGTATTGCATCTACATGAAACAATATACCAGGCTTCTTTTTTTTGATTTTTTCTCCAATTTCTGCAATATCTTCTACCGCTCCAATTTCATTATTCACATGCATAACAGAAACTAAAATGGTATCCTCACCTATTGCTTCCACCAATTGTTCTTGATTCACTTTACCATTACCATCCACATCCACATAGGTAACACGAAATCCCTGACTTTCCAAATATACCAAAGGATTATAGACTGAGGCATGTTCAATCTTAGTCGTTATAATATGATTTCCGCTTCTTTTATTCGCCATCGCTCCACAAATCAAAGCTTGATTATTCGCTTCCGTTCCACCAGAAACAAAAATAATTTCTTTTTCTTCTACCTTTAAACTTTTTGCAATTTCTTTTTTCGCAAATTTTATGTATTTTTCAGCTTCCACACCTTTGCTATGCATAGAAGAAGGATTACCATAGTGTTCCTCTAAGGTTTCCATCATAATCTCTTTCACTTCCGGCAATACCTTTGTGGTTGCTGCATTATCTAAGTATGCTTCCATCATAATTCTCCGTTTCTATTTTAACCAAGTTTATTGTTCCATACCAAACATTAATAAAGATAATATTGTCATTCCTGCTGTTTCTGTACGCAAAATTCTTTTTCCTAAAGTAACGGTTTGGAAATCCTTTTCTAAAGCAAGTGCAATCTCCTCTTCATCAAAGCCCCCTTCGGGTCCGATAAAAATTCCGACACTTTTTGTTTTACAGGCATCCGCAATTATTTTTTTACTTTTTTCCATACATTCTGCTTGTTCATAAGGGATGATCACACATTCTAACTCCCTTGCTTTTTCCAAAGCCTCTGGAAACCTACATACATTTTGAATTTGTGGAATCAAGCCTCTTCCTGATTGCTTTGCTGCTGCATTGGCAATTGCCTGCCAACGCTCTATTTTTTTTCTTTCTTTTTTTCCGTCTTCAATCTTTGCAACACAACGTTTCATAGCAACCGGAATGATTTCATACACGCCCAACTCTACTGCTTTTTGCACAATCCAATCCATCTTATCTTTTTTAGGAATGCCCTGAAACAAATAGATTTTTCCCGTCAATTCTGTTTCTGTATCTTTCCTACTCACAATTTCAGCAACAACTTCTTCTTTTCCCAACGCATGAATGGTACAATAATAATCTGTTCCCTGTTCATCACAAACAACAATCTCTTTACCAACCTTCATACGAAGAACATTGCATATGTGATTTACATCTTCTCCTAAAATTTTTATTTGATTTTCTTGAATTTGCTTCTTTTTCACATAAAATCTATGCATATTATTCTCCTATTTTGCAACAAAAGATACCCAGTCACCCATTCGGTTTTCTTCCACGATTGTAAATCCATTTTTCAATAAGGCTTCTTTTACTTCTAAAGCTTTCATATCAATAATTCCAGAAGAAATAAAAATTCCATCCTCTGTCATATGCTTTCTAATTTTTCCTGACAAAGGAATAATAATATCCGCTAAAATATTAGCAACAATTACAGGATATCTTTTGAAACCAACTTTTTGCTGAATCTCTTCATCTGTAATAATATCCCCTGCAAGCAAATCAAACTTTTCATCTGCAATTGCATTTACTTTTATATTCTCTTTGGTTGCGTCCAATGCATGTGCATCAATGTCCGTACCCATAGCATATTTTGCACCTAATTTAAGACCAATGATTGATAATATACCACTTCCACAACCTACATCCAACAATTCTGTATCAGGTGTAATATATTTTCTTAAACTTTGAATACATAGCTTTGTTGTTTCATGCGATCCCGTACCAAAGGCAATACCTGGATCAATTTCTATTACAATATCATTTTCTTTCTGCTCATCCAATGTTTCCCATGTAGGTTTAATAATAATATCCTCTGCCACACGAAACGGTTTAAAAAATTCCTTCCAATTATTGAGCCAATCTTTATCATCTGTATCTTGGAAAGAAACTGTACCTTCTCCAACTGGAACAAACAGTGCAATTTCTTCTAATCCTGCTTCTATTTTTCTTTGTAATTGTCCCAATTCAAAACATGCAGGATCAAAATAAGAGCTGACCGTCGCTTTTCCTTCATCCGCTGGGAGTTCTGGTAAAATATCTATAAACATAGCCTTCTTGTCTTCTTCCGATAAAGGCACATTATCTTCAATCTGAATTCCTTCCAAACCAATTTCATCAAACAAATTACTAATAAAATCTACTGCATCAGTTGTCGTCTGCACAGATACTTTCGTATATTTCACGTTTACGTCCTCCTTATGATACAAATGCATACACGTTCTTTTGTTTTTCTATGTTAAGCAAGCTACTATCACTTTTCTATCTCACATTAAAAAATAGAAAAACACACATACCATTTATTCTATACTGTTTTTTTCAATGTTGCAAGTCCCTATTTCAATTGCATTTATATTCTACTAGACGAAACAGTTGTATTGAACACTGATTGCAGACTTACAAAAAAGAACTTTCCGAAGCACCCCCTAAACTATATCTGTATTAGGTATCTTGCTAACAGAAAGTTCTTTATTATTATAGACACATAAACATTTTATTCTCTACATATCCTTTGCAACACGCAAGTTTTTAGTCCAAAGTAATTATGCTGCTTTTTTCCTAGCAGAAAAAACAAGCCTGTTTTCATCTATTATGACATCCAAAGATGAACACAAGGAGTTCCTTTATTTTTTTTCAAAAATATCCTTTAACCCTTTTTTCTTCTTTGGAGCCTTCTCTTTACCTGCTCCATCTTTGTCAAAAGGTCCATTCAAAGCTTCTTCAAATTGCAACAATAATTCTTTCTGCTCACTGTTCAACTTGGTTGGAACCTGCACAGTAAGTGTAACAATATGATCACCACAGATACTAGGATTTTTCAAAGAAGGTACACCTTTTCCTCTCAGTCGAACACGTACATTTGTTTGTGTACCTGGTGCAACTGTGTATATTACATCTCCATGGATTGTTGGGACACGTACATCTCCTCCCAAAGCAGCTCTTGCATAACTAATTGGCAAAACAGAATAAATGTCTCTTCCTTCTCTTTGGAAATCCGGATGTCTACTCACTACAGCTTCAACAAGTAAATCACCTCTTGGTCCGCCATTTTCACCTGGCTCACCCATTTCTCTCACACGAATGCTTTGCCCATTGTCGATACCCGCTGGGAAAGAAATTTCAATTTTCTTTTTACGAGTCACATATCCAGTTCCGCGACAATCCGGACATTTATCTTTGATAATCTTTCCGGTTCCATGACAATCCGGACAAGTTTGTACATTACGCACAACTCCCAAAAAAGATTGTTGGGTTACAACACGTTGTCCAGAACCCTTACAAGTTGGACAAATTTCAGGTGTCGTACCTGGTTTTGCGCCTGTACCTTTACAGTTCTCACATTCTTCTTTTACATTCAACTCTAATTCTTTTTTTGCACCAAAGCAAGCTTCTTCAAAAGTGATGCGTACAGAAGTATGTAAATTTGCACCTTTCATAGGTCCGCGTCTTCCACTGCTTCTTCCACCACCAAAAAAATCGCCGAAGTTTCCGAATAAATCTCCGAAAATATCGCCCATATCCATACCTGAGAAGTCAAAACCTCCAGCTCCTCCACCACCAGCACCATCAAATGCTGCATGTCCAAACTGATCGTATTTTTGTCGTTTATCCGAATCACTCAAAACAGCATAAGCTTCTGAAGCTTCCTTAAACTTTGCTTCTGCTTCTTTATCTCCAGGATTTGAATCCGGATGATATTTTTTTGCAAGCTTACGATATGCTTTTTTAATTTCACTATCAGATGCACCTCTTTGTACACCTAATACTTCATAATAATCTCTTTTATCTGCCATAAAATTTCCTCATTTCTTAAAACAGCAATAGGGGGCTGTCTCACCCCCAATTGCTATCTTACATTTCTATGTCAGTGTAGATTGAAACGAATTATACTTCGCGATAATCACCATCTACAACATCATCATCATTTACTGTATTACCTGCATTACCCATATCAGCACCTGTTGCACCCATATCTGGACCAGCCTGACCAGCTGCCTGCATATTTTCATACATCTTTGTAAATAATGCTTGTGCACCTGTCATCAATTTTTCTTTTGCAGCTTTAATATCTTCAATTTCTCCATCTGACATTACTTCTGGGTTTGTCTTTTCAAGTAATTCCTTCAAATGAGCCAAATCAGCTTCTACGGCAGATTTTTCATTTGCATCAATCTTATCGCCAACTTCATTCAATGCTTTTTCTGTTTGGAATACTATTGAATCAGCTTCGTTTCTAACTTCAACGCCTTCTTTTCTCTTCTTATCTTGTGCTTCATATTCAGCAGCTTCCTTAATAGCTTTTTCAATATCGCTATCTGACATATTTGAACCTGCTGTAATTGTAATATGTTGTTCTCTTCCTGTACCTAAATCTTTTGCTGAAACATTAACAATACCATTGGCATCAATATCGAATGTAACTTCGATTTGAGGAACACCTCTTTGTGCTGGTGGAATACCATCCAAACGGAATTGTCCAAGGGATTTATTATCCTTGGCAAATTGACGTTCACCTTGCACAACGTTAATATCTACCGCACTTTGATTGTCTGCTGCAGTTGAGAAGATCTGACTCTTCTTTGTAGGAATAGTAGTATTTCTTTCAATTAATCTTGTAGCCACGCCACCCATGGTCTCAATAGAAAGCGACAATGGTGTAACATCAAGAAGAAGAATATCTCCTGCACCATCTTCATTATTTAATTTACCACCTTGAATAGATGCTCCCAATGCAACACATTCATCTGGATTTAATGTCTTAGATGGTTCTTTACCAGTCAATTGTTTCACCTTATCTTGTACTGCTGGAATACGTGTAGAACCACCAACCAAAAGTACTTGACCTAATTCAGAAGCATTGATTCCAGCATCTCTTAATGCGTTATTAACTGGAGTAGCTGTTCTCTCTACCAAATCACTTGTTAATTCATCAAATTTAGCTCTTGTAAGATTCATATCAAAGTGTTTTGGTCCTTCTGCTGTAGCAGTGATAAATGGTAAATTGATATTTGTTGTCATAGCAGCTGATAATTCTTTCTTTGCCTTTTCTGCTGCTTCTTTTAATCTTTGTAAAGCCATCTTATCTGTAGATAAATCTACACCTTCTGCTTTCTTAAATTCATCAATCATATATCTTGTAATCTTTTCATCAAAGTCATCGCCACCAAGTCTATTATCACCTGATGTAGACAATACTTCGATTACACCATCACCGATTTCAATGATAGATACATCAAATGTACCACCACCTAAATCGTATACCATGATTTTTTGTTCATGTTCATTATCCAATCCATATGCCAAAGCAGCAGCTGTTGGCTCATTGATAATACGTTTTACATCTAATCCCGCAATCTTACCAGCATCTTTTGTTGCTTGTCTTTGTGCATCATTGAAATATGCTGGTACTGTAATAACTGCCTCTGTTACCTTTTCTCCCAAATATCCTTCTGCATCCGCTTTCAATTTTTGAAGTGTCATTGCTGAAATTTCTTGTGGAGAATACTTTTTATCATCAATCGTCACTTTAAAATCTGTACCCATATGTCTCTTGATAGAAGCAATGGTATGATCTGCATTGGTAACAGCCTGACGCTTTGCAGGTTCTCCAACCAAACGTTCTCCAGTTTTCGTAAATGCAACGATAGATGGTGTTGTTCTTGCTCCTTCTTGGTTTGCAATTACTACAGGTTTACCACCTTCCATAACGGCTACACATGAGTTTGTTGTTCCTAAATCAATTCCGATAATCTTTCCCATAATCTATTCCTCCTATTTCTAATTCATAACTTTAACCATACTATGTCTTACTACACTATCTTTATACATATATCCTTTTTGGAATTCATCAGAGATTACATTTTCTCCATAATTTTCATCTTCACCATGCATTACTGCATTATGATAATCAGGATTAAATTCTTGACCAACAGCCTCTATTGGTTTTACTCCAACTTCTTCCAATGCATTGATAAACTGTTTATAAATTTGCTCAATTCCTTGCACAAAAGCACTTTCCTTTTCTTCTTCTGTTACGGCACCTAATCCTCTTTCAAAATTATCTACCACTGGAAGAATTTTCTCTACAATGCTCTTTGCACCAACCTCAAACATCTGGTTTTTTTCTTTTTCAGAACGTTTTCTAAAGTTATCAAACTCTGCCATATTTCGTATTAAACGATCATTTAACTCTTCTAATTTTACATCTCTTGGATCTTTTTCTGGCATTTTTTCTGTTTCTGATGTTTCATCAGCCTTTGTTTCTTCCTGATCCGTTTCCATAGCTTCTGCGTTTTCAACTGTTTCTTCTGTGCATTCTACAGTTTCTTCTGTCTGTTCTTTTTCTTTTTGCACTTTTTCAGTTGTATCTTTCTTTTTATGTGACACGCAAATACCACCTTTCTATTTTCTATGTAGCAACATTCTATTTACGTTTAAAGATTTCATCTAATTGTGACATTAAATTTTGTAATGTTCCTACAACTTTTTCATAATCCATTCTTTTCGGCCCTACAATACCCACCTTACCATAAACACCCTCTTCAAATTCATAGGTTGCCGTAACTACTGCACAATCTTTCATCGAAGCAACTGGGGTTTCATCACCGATAAACACTTGTATACCGCGTTCTTCTTCTTCTGAAATCTTATCTCCAATAAGCTGTGTCAGTTGCTTTTTTTCTTCAATTGTGTAAAGAAGTTCACTCGCTTTTTCTCGATCTCCCAGTTCTGGATATTTCAAAATATTTGTAGCACCACTTGTATAAATTTCTACGTTATCAACTTCTGACACTGTTTCCGCAATTAAATCCAAAATCAAATTCAAGACATTGACATAATCTCCAGCTTGTTCTTTCATCTTAGTAATAATTTGCATATTGATTTCTGTCATATCCAAGCCTTGTAAAAAAGTATTTAAAATTATATTTAACTTTAATATAATTTCTTTATCAATAGGCTCCATTGCATAAAGCAATTTATTTTTAATGATACTTCCTTCTAATACAATCACAACTAAAATTTGTTCTTCATCCATATCGGCAAGCTGAATAAATTTTATTTTTTTATGATGGTATCTTGGTTTCGAAACCATACTCGTATAATTCGTATCATTGGCCAATAATTTTGCAACATACTGCAGTAAAATATCTATCTTATCTGCCTTATCCTCTAAATCTTTCTTAATATTGACAATCTCTTTTGTCTTATCTTTCATTAAACTATCTACATACCAACGATAACCTTTGTCAGAAGGTATCCTTCCTGCAGATGTGTGAGGTTGGATAATATATCCCAGTTCCTCCAAATCTGCCATCTCATTTCTGATGGTGGCGGAACTTAAATTTAATCTACTATCTTTAGATATGGTTCTTGAACCAACCGGTTCCCCTGTCTCTAAATAAGTCTGAATAATCGCATGTAAAATCGTAATCTTACGTTCACTTAATTCCACACTTCCACCTCCATCCATTTTTGTTAGCACTCATTCAATTGGAGTGCTAATATCTTTATACATAAGTTACCACTACCACAAATATTTGTCAAGTACATTTTATAAATTTTTACTTTAAAAGTATTGTCATTTTCTTTGTATTTTTAGGGAATAAATAACTATCTTTATCACAGTACCCAAAAATGTCTGTTTTTATTCCATCAGATTGTATACAAACCGCTCCATAATCCATAGTCGAATAAGAAAAACACCCCTGTTCCT
>JAFORL010000184.1 GCA_017393285.1 Lachnospiraceae bacterium | reverse complement strand
GTGGAAACAATCGCCTTTTGGCAGATGCATTTATGGATGATTACTTGTCACAATTAACAGAACATGCTGAAAAATTGGCTATGTTTGGTATTATAGCAGATATTTTTCCAAAAGAGACAAATACAATCGTAGCAGAAGAAGTCGTACAGGACCAGCCTGCCGAGGAGAAAGCAGAAGTAGAAGAAGTGGTGACAGACCAGCCTGTAGAGGAGAAAACGGCAGAGGAAGTGGAAGCAGACCAGCCTGTAGAGGAGAAAACGGCAGAGGAAGTGGAAGCAGACCAGTCTGTAGAGGAGAAAACGGCAGAGGAAGTGGAAGCAGACCAGCCTGTAGAGGAGAAAATAGAGAACGCAGAAGTGGAAACAACACAACCGGCGGAGGAGAAAATAGAGTCAGAAAAAGTGGAAACAACACAGCCGGCGGAGGAGGAATCCATTTCAGAAAATACACAGACCAAGGTGTTGGATACATTAAAGAGAGAAGAAATAGAAGAAAATTTCAACGAAGAAAGTTTTTATGGTACCTTGGTGAAGCATGACAGAACGAGAGCCTGGACACCAGTACAGATTCAGAAAACTGCTGATGATAATGAGATGCTATTCTTTTATTTGCCACCTATGGAGTGTTTTGGAAATAAAGAAACCTTACCAGCTGTCTTATCAGAAAGTCAATTGACTTGGATGGAAGGTTTGACGATGAAGAAATGGGATTTGTGTAGAGGAAGACAAGCACAGAAAACCTTCTCTGAAATAAAAGCAAATGCCATCAAAAAGAGCTTTTTCAATCAGGCAAAAGCCAACCCATTTTTAGTTTTGCATAGTCAGTCGGTGGATTGCTTTTTACAATTGTGTACCATGTACGCAAAGGTAGATTTGAAATATTTGGTAGTGGAAAAGATGAATCAATTGTTAGAGAGAATTGATGACCGTATGCGTGTTGAGGAAGTGGAAGAAGGTTTTTGCATAAAAATATGCGAAAAAAATGTTACTGTGGAACAATTGTTTGATGCTATGATTGGAAATTTTATAAACATGAATCAAGGGCTTGACAAAAATTAAAAAATGGTAACTGCAATCTTACTGTGTTTTAGACAAGGATTAAGAGTATTCCATCATCGTTCATGAAGCAGACAGAAATCAATCCAATATAGAAAGTAGTTTGTATGGAGAGACAGTAATGACAAAAAGGCATGATGGCATGTATACAGTGCAAATCTTAGGTTGTAAGTGTAGAAGAGGAGGTGCAAGATGTCAGACGATAAGAATTTTACTTTTTTGGAGGAAGAAGTGGTAGATTGCCATTTACGAAAACACAGAATTTTGCGGATCGCGAAAAAAGCCCTTTTTAGTGGGATTATATTTGGCGTGACTACGACTGGTATTTGGTATTCTTTTTATATGGCGGTCAGACCATCTGCGCCGAAAGCCTCATCTACACCGATTCGGTTGGAAAATGCCACAGAGGAAAAGGAACAGGCAAGTGTCAAACCAGAGCGGAAACTGAAAGGTGAAAACCTGCAAAGCTTTCATAACAAGTTTGGCAAATTGGCACAAAAATGTCAGAAGTATTTGGTTGGTATTGAAAGTAATAGTAATAATCAGGAAAATATTTTTTTCTTTGAACAGGAAAGTTGTACCGCAGGGGTTTTGGTTGCGGAGACGGATTCTGCATTTTTTGTATTGACTGCTTACAACAGCGTAAAAAATAATAAGCAGGTTCAGGTGTATTTTTGTAACGAACAGAATGCCATGGCTACAGTATACAGTAAGGATTCTCATAAAAATTTAGCTATTTTAAAAATACAAAAGAAAAATTTAGATGTCATTACTCAAAAAATTATACAGCCTGTGAAAATGGGACAGACAGACTTGCTGAATATTGGAGATTTGGTATTTTCCTTTGGAAGTCCCAACGGCAGTTTATTTTCTGCGGAGTATGGATATGTGACCTCTGTTAATACAGAACATGCCGTTACGGATTATCAAATGGATTTATACACCACCAATATGCTCTATCATGCAGAGGGAAATGGAATGATTTGCAATGCAGATGGAGAGATGCTTGGTTGGATTGTAACAGAAGGAAATAATCTGGAAAATTGTACCTTCTACGGTATGCGAAAATTAAAACCCATCATAGAGAATATGTTGAATTGCAGTGGTTACGCATATACGGGAATTCTTGCAAAAGATGTACCAGAATCCTTATTGCAACAGACCAGAATTAGAAGTGGTATTTATGTGGAGGCAGTGGCAGAAAATTCTCCAGCCTACAATGCAGGTATTTTGGTGGGGGATATTATTTATCGTGTAGATGGTGAAAAAATCACCTCTATAGTATCCTATTATAACCAGTTGCAAACATATGAAGAAGATACAAAAGTTACAGTATATCTCTTGCGAAACGCATTTAGTAAACCGCAGATGAAAAAGGTAAAATTGAAGGTAAAAGCTGTGCAAGGTAAATAAAAGTAAAGAAGAAAGCATACCCGCATGCACATGTTTGGAAGGAAGCCATTGCAGTTATCATAATATGTGAAAATGAAAACATGTTCCCCATAGGGAAAATAGAAAGGATATAAACATAAATGAAGTATATTGAAGATTTAAGAGAAGACATGATGATCAATGAGATTTATTTTTGCCGCAAAAAGCAGGAATTACAAACCAAAGCCGGAAAACCTTATTATGCATTGATTTTGCAGGACAAAACCGGAAACATAGATGGAAAAATCTGGAATGTAATTTCAGGAGGAATTGGAGAATTTTCTGCATTAGATTATATCAATGTAGCAGGTAGAGTCACCAGTTTTAACGGCAGTTTGCAGTTAAATATAGATCGACTCAGAAAATGCGATGAGGGAGAATATAATCCGGAAGATTTTATGCCTTGTACCAAAAAAGATGTAAATGAGATGTACGGGGAAATTTTAAAAATGATCGAAACGGTACAGGAGCCACATTTGAAAAGTATTTTACAAATCTTTTTCCAAAATACGCCGGAATTCCAAACTCGTTTCCAACAACATTCTGCAGCCAAGAGTGTACATCATGGCTTCATGGGTGGCTTGTTAGAGCATACCTTAGGTGTGGCGAAAATTTGTGAATTTTATGCAAGTGCCTATCCAATCATCAATCATGATTTGCTGATTACAGCAGCATTGTTTCATGACATGGGAAAAATATACGAGTTGTCACCATTTCCGGAAAATGACTATACAGATGCTGGACAATTGTTAGGACATATTTACATGGGTGCCCATATCATTGAAAATACTTGTGCACAGGTACCGGATTTCCCAAAAGTGTTAAAAAGAGAATTGATACATTGTATTTTGGCCCATCATGGTGAATTGGAATACGGCTCACCAAAGAAACCGGCTATTATAGAGGCATTTGCCTTGAATTTTGCGGATAATGCAGATGCCAAGTTTGAAACCATTACGGAAGTACTTTCCGGTGGAGATGCAAATAGTTTGGAATGGTTAGGATTTCAAAGAACGTTGGATACCAATATTAGAAGAACATCAAAATAGATCGAGGTTGCTATGAAGAAAGAAACAATCATGTTTGAAGGAAAACCAGTAGTAAAAAATCAAGAATTTACTGTAACAATAGAAGGATTGACGGCAGAAGGAGCAGGTGTAGCGAAATTAGATGGCTACACCTTATTTGTGAAGGATGCGATACCGGGAGATGTGGCTAGAATTGCCATTACCAAGACCAAGAAACAATATGGATTTGCTCGTTTGGTAGAGGTGCTTGAGCCTTCTAAAGACCGGGTGGAGCCGGCATGTCCGGTAGCAAAACAATGTGGTGGCTGTCAATTGCAGCATTTATCCTATGAGGCGCAATTGCTGTACAAGCAGCAAAAAATTGCGGATTGCCTGACACGAATTGGTGGCTTTTCAGAAATTCCCATGGAGGAGATTATGGGAATGGAAGAACCCTATCATTATAGAAACAAAGCCCAATATCCAGTAGGGGTAGACAAGGATGGAAAATTGATTACAGGATTTTATGCTGGAAGAAGTCATACCATTATTGATTCTTCCCATTGTGGGATTCAGGCAAAGGTGAATGATGCAATTTTACCAATTGTCAAAGCCTTTATGCAGGAGTATGGAATTTCCTCTTATGATGAAAGTAACCACAAAGGTTTGGTTCGCCATATTTTAACTCGGGTAGGCTATGTGACCAAGGAAGTGATGGTATGTTTGGTAATCAACGGAAACCAACTGCCACAGGGAGAAAAATTGGTGGAGGCATTGCAGCAGATACCGGGCATCACCAGTATTACCATCAATTGCAATAAAGAAAAGACCAATCGTATTTTGGGGGATTATTGTAAGACTTTGTGGGGGCAGGATTATATCACAGATTATATTGGCGAATGTAAATATCAGATTTCACCACTCTCATTTTATCAGGTTAATCCTGTACAGACGAAGAAATTGTACGAAACTGCACTGGAATATGCAGGATTAACCGGAGATGAAATTGTCTGGGACTTATATTGTGGAATTGGCACCATTTCTCTATTTCTTGCCCAAAAAGCAAAACAGATATATGGGGTAGAAATTGTACCACAGGCAATCGCGGATGCAAAGGAAAATGCAAAAATCAATGGCATTACCAATGCAGACTTTTTTGTGGGGGCAGCAGAAGAAGTGTTACCGGAGAAATATCAGCAATCCAATGGCGCAATGGCAGCAGATGTGGTTGTGGTGGATCCACCAAGAAAAGGCTGTGACCAGGCTTTGCTAGAAACCGTATTAAAAATGGCACCCCAACGGATTGTGTATGTAAGTTGTGATCCGGCTACTCTGGCGAGAGATTTAAAATACCTTTGCGAAAATGGTTATGGTTTACAACGGGTAAGGGGTTGCGATATGTTTGCACATAGTTATCATGTGGAGACGGTTTGCTTGCTAAAATGACCTTTTTACTTTTTTATCAATCGGTCGAATTGCTTTCGGCTGGTCAATGGACAAGCCGAAAGCAACCAACGAAACTCTTGTCTGGTAAGTGGTCTGACCTCAGAAGCATTTCGGGACCATTGAAAACGACCGTTACTATCCAATCTCTTATATAACAAGCAGAATCCGTCCTTATCGAAATACAAAGCTTTCAGCGTATTTTGTCGTCTTCCACAAAAGAGATAAAGAGCATTGGCGTATGGATCCATTTGATACGTATCCCGGATGATTGCCATCAAGCCATCAATACTGCGTCTCATGTTGGTCGCACCCGTCACGCAGTAGATTTTGGAAATCCCGGAGATATCGCCTAACATAACAATCGGAAGGAGGGGGGCTATGGATAAAGGTTTTGAACGATGTTGTGATCTGATTGCGAGGATGATAGAAAAGTATGGCGATAAAATGCTTCAGGAAATTAAGAAAGAAAATGCATATCAGATTCATCAATGGAAAACAGATAATTGAGGAAGGAAAAACAGATATGTTGCTTATTACAAGTTGGTATATAAGTCTGGAAAAAAGGCAGCTTAGAAAGAACAGGAGTATGTATAAGAAAATATGCTCCTGTTTTTTTTGATTGAGAATAAGTTAGAGTAAATGTAGGTAAAAAAATAAAAATAACCGATGTTTTATTTGAAAAATGTTGACTATGAAATGTGATATGCTATAATTTTAGTAAACAAAGGTAAAAACAATGTTATTACCTACATACACTTAAGTGGAGGTGGACTATGTTACTATCATACAAGGAGTGTCTGGAAAGATATGGGACGGATTATAAAATTAAGAAGAGTGTGCAGAATGGCGAATTATTTGTAAAGGAAAAAGGTCTTTATTCGGACAAGAGATATGTACCGGAATTGGAGATTATTTCTAAGAAATATCCCAATGCCATTATAACCCTTAATAGTGCATTTTATTATTATGGTCTGACAGACACTATTCCGGATTTTTATTATGTTGCTACACCGAAGAGTAGCAGGAAAATCAGCGATACAAGAGTGAAGCAGATTTATGAAAATAGTGAAGCATTTGAAATGGGAAAAACTACCATAGAATATGATGGGGTAGATATTGTTATATATAACAAAGAGAGACTCTTGGTGGAGTTGATACGCAATAAGCGAAAAATGGCATTTGATCTATATAAAGAACTGATAACCAGTTACAGAAAGATTGTCCATGAGATGGACATTACAGTAGTTACGGAATATGCGTATGAACTGCCAAAAACAAACATGGTAATGGAGACACTCAGACTGGAGGTTTTATAGATGATTAATATACAGAAGATGATTGAACAGGCTAACCAAAATGGTTATCAGGGAGACAATGCGTCTGCTAAAGTATGTCAGGATATTGTGTTGAAAGCACTGGCAACCGGACCATTAAGTCGAAATGTTACCATTAAGGGTGGCGTGGTCATGCGTAGTAAGACAAATAATGTCAGAAGGGCAACACAGGATTTGGATATAGATTTTATTAAGTATTCTTTGGCAGATGAATCTATAAATATTTTCGTTAAAAAACTGAATTGTTTGGACGGTATTTCGATTACCAGAATAGGTAAGATTGAAGAACTGAAGCAACAGGATTACAGCGGGAAAAGAGTATTTATATTGATTAAAGATACGGAAGGTAATCAGATAAGAAGTAAAATTGATCTGGGAGTACATAATCGTTTTGAATTGGAGCAGGAAGAATATTGTTTTGATATTGCTTATGATGATGAGGGTGCCAGCCTGCTGATTAATTCGGATGAGCAGATGTTTGCTGAAAAACTGCGTTCATTGCTTAAGTTTGGACCACTTTCTACAAGATTTAAGGATGTGTATGACATGTATTACTTGAAAGATACGGTGGAAATGACAAAGCTATTGGCGGCATTGGATACATATATATTTCATGATGATTCTATGCGGGAAAAGGAAGGGAAAGATATTGTAAAAAGGCTGAAGTTTGCTTTTAGTGATAAAACATACATCAGAAGTCTTGATAAATCGGACAAGAGATGGATTGATGATGAAATTGATGTGATAACCGAAGGCCTTTTGGAATTTGTGAGTAAAATCTGATGACAGAGATATTGTAAAGGAAGTGTGGGGATAGGATGAAAAAACAGCTAAAATGCTATATTTATACAAGGGTTTCCACAGCCATGCAGGTGGATGGCTTCAGTTTGGACGCACAGAAAGATAAACTGAAAAAGTATGCAGATTATCAGGAAATGAGTATTGTTGGAGAATATTCGGATGAGGGAAAGTCCGGCAAGAGTGTGGAAGGCAGACCGGAGTTCCAGCAGATGTTAAAGGATATTGAAACATGCACAGCCCTTTTTTATGTAATAGGAAATTGCGATGCAATTTCCTATTACATAAAAAACGCGACCCGAGGATGCGCAGACCGCGGAGATGGAGTTAATTGCTGCGCAATACCGCGGTCGCGCTAGAGTTTTGCAAGCAAAACTCTTTGT
>JAFORL010000183.1 GCA_017393285.1 Lachnospiraceae bacterium | reverse complement strand
TATTGATCAGTTTGTAGGGGATTATGATGGTGAAAAAGAGAATGATTTATTGAATTTATGGTTTGATATTCCGTATTTTAATCAAAACTGGCGAGGAGATTATTTGGAAATTGTGCGAATTCTGCGGGCAGCAGGTTTGCGTGTGAATGTATTGTTCGGACCACAAAGTGGTGGTGTAAAAGAATGGAAGAATATTCCGAAAGCAAAGTTTAATTTAGTTGTATCTCCCTGGGTAGGATTGAAAACAGCAAAATATTTAGAAAAAAAGTATGGACAACCATTTTTACATATTCCGGAGATACCGATTGGTGAGGAAGAAACAACGGCTTTCTTGCGAAAGGTAGTAGAGTATGCAGGTATAGATAAGACCAGATCCGAGGCATTTATCAAAGAGGAAGCGGATTTATATTATTACTTTTTAGAGCATTTCTCTGTGTTCTTTTCAGAATATTGGTTTGGGTTACCTTCTCGGTTCGCAGTAATTGGAGATAGTGCGTATACACTGGCTTATACTAAATTTTTGGCTGCTCAGATTGGAATGATACCGGTGAAACAAATTCTTACAGATAATCCGCCGGAAAAATATCGGGAGGATATTCGCAGTTATTTTCAAAATATAGCAAAAGATGTATCTGTGGAGCCGGAATTTATTGAAGATGGCTATTTGGTAGAGCAGTCTTTGGCAAAAACAGAGTTTGGATCAGGAGTTCCGTTGATTTTAGGAACAACCTGGGAGTCGGATGTAGCCAAGGAAAAGAAAGGATTGTTAATTGAAGTAGGACCACCGACAACAGAGGAGGTAACCATTAATAAAACATATATCGGTTATCGGGGTGCATTCACCTTGTTAGAGAGAATATATTCAGCCGCAGTTGGCGGAAAATAAAACTTTTATCAAGAAAAGAGTTGTGAGCGATTGTTTCGTGAAGCAACTCTTTTTTTATGTAATAGGAAATTGCGACCCGAGGATGCGCAGACCGCGGAGATGGAGTTAATTGTTGCGTAATACCGCGGTCGCGCCAGAGTTTTGCAAGGAAAACTCGTTGTTTATTTTAACAAAAGATATAACTCTGATTTGTATCCAGATAAAAGAAATGGTTTCTTTAAGAAATTATTATCAATTACGATAAAAACTAGATATTTGTTATTTGTGAAGTTGCATGCTATGATGCTTACATGTCAATCAAGTTTGGCTGAAAAAAACAAAATGTCAATAGCTATAAAACCTAGCAAATAGGCGCAGTTGCGGAATACTGGTATTAAGAAATATAGGATTTGGCTAAAAAATGTTAGTACATGAAAAGAGAAAAACTGATTGTTAGAACGCAGTAAGAATTGGACAGTGGTATCTGATAAGAAAATGTAATTCAAAAATCTGGAGAATTACAAGGTAGCTTACAAATCAGCTTTTAAGCTGTTACAAAATACAATTGGAAAGGAAGGATGCGTATGGCAAATGTGAAAAGTGGATTAGTAGATTTAGTTGGAGGAACACCTTTGGTGAAATTATCAAAATTCGCAAAAGAAAGCGAAACAAATGCCATTATTCTCGGAAAATTAGAATATTTCAATCCGGCAGGAAGTGTGAAAGACAGAGTTGCCTTATCGATGATTGAAGATGCTGAGGCAAAGGGCATATTGAAAGAAGGTTCTGTAATCATTGAGCCTACCAGTGGAAATACAGGAATTGGATTAGCTGCAATAGCTGCGGCAAAAGGGTATCGAACCATTTTGACCATGCCGGAGACTATGAGTATCGAACGAAGATATTTATTGACAGCCTTGGGAGCAGAACTTGTGTTGACAGAAGGAAAAGACGGTATGAAAGGTGCAATTGCAAAAGCTGAGGAACTGGAACGTACCACAGAACATGCAATTATTTTAGGACAGTTTGTAAATCCGGCAAATCCAACAACACATAGAGAAACCACAGGACCGGAAATTTGGGATGATACTGACGGAAAAGTAGATATTGTAGTTGCCGGGGTGGGAACAGGCGGAACCATTACCGGAGTTGGAGAATTTTTAAAACAAAAAAATCCAGAGATAAAGATTGTAGCAGTAGAGCCTAAAGGTTCTCCGGTATTATCGGAAGGAAAGTCCGGAAGCCATAAAATACAGGGAATTGGAGCTGGTTTTATTCCAAAGACATTGAATACACAGATTTATGATGAAATCATTACGGTTGAAAACGAGGATGCTTTTTCTACAGGAAGACTGGTAGCAAAAGAAGAGGGATTTCTGGTTGGTATTTCATCAGGAGCAGCGCTTTGGGCAGCGGCAGAACTTGGAAAGAGAAAAGAAAACTTTGGTAAAACCATTGTAACGATTTTGCCGGATACAGGAGAACGATATTTATCTACTTCTTTGTTTGCAAATTAAACCCATATGTCCGTTTGATGACATCACCATAAATAAAAGTGGGTTTACTTTAAATGAAATGTTAGAAAGTTTGTGATTGAGTGCAAGGAGGTTGGTTTTATGTCTAAATTAAAATTTGAAAATGTGTATTTGGAATACAACGATAAAAATGATTATTATAGCGCGTTGGAAGATGTGAATTTTGAAATCAAAGAAGGAGAATTTGTAAGTATCATCGGTTCCAGCGGTTGTGGAAAAAGTACAACTTTGAGTATTTTATCCGGTTTAAATGAGCCTACCAAAGGAAATTTTTACATAGATGGAGAAATATCCCATGGTACAAGTACAAATCGTGCTGTGGTATTCCAAAATTATTCCTTGTTTCCCTGGATGACCACAAAGAAAAATATCAGTTTTGGTATCAAACAGGTTGAAAAAAATAAAAGTAAAAAAGAAATTGAAAAGATTGCAAAACAGTACTTAAAAGCAGTAGGGCTTGAGGGAATTGATAATAAATTTCCACATCAGTTGTCAGG
>JAFORL010000182.1 GCA_017393285.1 Lachnospiraceae bacterium | reverse complement strand
TATTGCCTGTGTGGCTATTAAGCTACCGTTTTGGCGATAAAAATTATATGTTTACCTTAAACGGTCAGACTGGAAAAATGGTTGCAAAGCGTCCAGTTTCCATTAAGAGAGTGCTATATATTTTATGCATTACATATATTATAATTGGACTAGTCTGTTTGTTAATCGTTATGCGTTAGCTGATTTTTCAGAAGGAAAGAGAGACGAAATTATGAAAAAAATTAGGAAATATAAAATACTATCTTTACTTTTAATATTGACAACAAGTTTTTTGCTTTGCAGTTACACAAAAGTATATGATGATACACAGAAAAAAATCATTGATGTTTCAAACCGATTAGATAAAGAAGCTGAAAAAGAATTACAAAAAAAATGTGTAGAATATAGTGAAAAGACCAAATTGGATATTTCTATTTTGATTCAGGACGAAATTGGAAACATAAAAGCTGAAACATTTACGGACGACTATTATGATACACATCATATGGGATATGACAGTGGGGGGTCAGGTATATTATTATTGATTTCCAATCATGATTTGTATATCAATACATCAGGTATTGCCATTGCTTATTTTAATGATAAAGATATTGAACGTATTCTGACTAACCTAGATTCCAGTTGGTATGATTATGATTACTATACTACATCAAACATTTTTTTGGAAGAAGTATTAGCGCAGGTAAACACCATCAATGCGAATTATCCGGAGACTGTGGAGCCTTGGTTTGAAGGAGATTATGATGATTACAGTATATATGATGAAGAATATCATATCTCCAACCCTGCTCAATCTAGTGGCGAGGGATTTGATCCGGAGGACTCTTATTGGTTTATATTTTTATGTAGTGCCGGCTTGGCAACCATTATCATTATTTGTTGTGCCGCATGGGCTGGTAGAACAAAAAATACGACAAATGCAAATACCTATTTAGATAAAAATAATTTTAAAATAGTCACGAAAAAGGATGTATTCCTTCATACGACAGTTAGCAAATCAAGAAAAGAAAGTAGCGCAAGCGGTAGGCGTTCCAGCGGACACTCCGGTGGTTCTTATCACAGGAGTAGAAGTGGCGCAAGTCATGGTGGTGGCGGCCATCGCAGATAAAAAAAGAATATAACAACAGTACAGCCGATTTGGTATAGCCACCCCGGCTGTACTATTACAAAAAGAATCGTAAAAAAAGAAAAAAAACTTTACATTATTTTCTATTGCATATATAATGTTACTGTTTTGAATAAAAATACCATTTATGGTTGCAAGCACGATTGGATTTCGTGTGATGCATTAATAGGGAATTTAGTGAAAAGCTAAAACAGCCCCCGCTACTGTAAGAAGGACAAATGCTCTCGTCGTAAAGGCGCCACTGGGAAACTGGGAAGGAAAGCAAGCGGATGAATTCGAGTCAGGAGACCTGCCATAAATGTGCCAGACAGAATTTCGGTGGGAAAGGTGTCTAAATAACAGAATAAAACGTACATACAAATATGAAATAGGTTTTTTGCTCTGGTTGGACGATGAAAGCATTATGCATTATAACATAGTCTAAAAGGCTTCTTTTATGTAATTGTGCAAACAGATTGGTACCATTATTGTGCAACTGTAAAAATATGTATGATCTTATGGTCTATGCAGAAATGTATATATTTACCTGGAGGATTCTATGTTTTTTAATAGGCTACCTAGAATGTTATAGGTCTATTTCATTCCTTATATAAACGTACGTATTTTTTGTTGTCTATAAATAGACTCTTTTCTTACTTAACTTCTCCTGGTGATTAGTCGATGATTCGTTATTCGGGGGAATAACAGTTTGAAAGGAGTTTTTTTATGAAACGGTTAACAAAAGGACTTTCGCTTTTATTGATTTTTGCATTGGTATTTACATCCGTGCAACCAATCATGTACACAGAAGCAAAAGCTGCTACTGTAGAAGCGAAGCAAGGCACACTTGTCGTGGATTTACAAGATCAGGAAGTGCAAAAAGCAAGTAAAAGAAATGTAAAAGTACTTGCAAGAGATGAGAATGGAGATAAAATTGATTGTACACTTACCTTTGATGGAGATGTCATTTCGCCAGCTTGGGATGACAGTGTACAAACCAGTTATGTATTAGATTTTTCCAAGAAAACCTCTGGAAATTATACTGTTATCGTTACTGCTGGAGATATGGAGCAGCAATGTGTACTTCGTTATGAAAAGGCGCAAAAAGGAGAATATATTGGAGATATTACCTTTGATGTAGAATTGTTTTCTATTGATAAGGGATATTTAATTGAACCAATACAAGTACCTATTTATGAAGGTGAAAATGTTGCGCAAGAATTGGTACGTGTGTTAAAAGAAAAAGGATATGGCTATGAATATACTGGTAGAATAGAAGATAGTTTCTATCTATCCAGAATTTATGGTTCTAATTATGCCAGCAATAAATTAAATGCCACAACATCCCTTGATGCCAGCAATGCACATATGGATGATGCCATTGTAGAGACAGAACCTTATATGGAAGATTATTTTGATGCTGAGGATTATACAGAAGGTGCATTAGGTGAATTTGATTATAATTTTATGTCAGGTTGGATGTATGCTGTCAATGGTTCTTTTGCCAATGTAGGTATGGGATCTTACTATGCAGTTCCTGGTGATGTTGTACGTATCCAATTTACCCTTTATTACGGAAGGGATATTGGAGGAACTGGTTCCACATCTGGTGATTGGGCCGATATGTTCCCGGTTGCCAAAAAAGATTCTTTGACAAAATTGCTTGCAACCATCAATGCATCTGAAAATGCAGATGAAATCAAAGCAAATAAGAATGTAAAAGCTGCTTGGAAAAAGGCAGTCTCTGTTTTGGATGTATTAAATGCAACGCAAACAGAGGTAGATCAGGCAGAAAATACATTACGCCAAGCATTAAACCAAACGGTTTCTTATGACAAAGATAACAGTCGTATCACCAATGCAAAAACACCAATTTCTTCAAAAACAACAGAATTGTTGTGGGGAGAAAAAATTGGAGGTGGTTACGGTGGAAATATGGTTTCTTGCCCAGTTATTGTAAACGATAATCTGATTTGTACCCAAGGAAAAAATATTCTAAAGATAAATAAGACCACAGGAAATATCATTGCATCTAGTTCTATGGTAGGTGCTAGTTCTTTTTCTATTTTGCCTCCTACCTATGCAAACGGAATGATTTTTGTGGGATTGTCAGACGGCAGAATACAGGCTTTTGATGCAGATACCTTACAATCTCTATGGGTGTATCAAGATAGCCTGAAAGGACAACCAAATTCACCAATTGTATATGCAGATGGATATGTATATACAGGTTTTTGGAATAGCGAAATAAAGGATGCCAATTTTGTTTGTGTTTCTGTTGAAGATACAGATAAAAATAATGCGACAGAAGCAAAGAATGCAACCTGGACAAATACTATAAAAGGTGGCTTTTATTGGGCAGGTGCATATGTGTCTGGTGATTATGTTTATGTTGGCACAGATGATGGTGTAAGTGGTAGCAATTCTGCTTCTGCCAGCTTGATTTGCTATAACAAGCAGACGGGTCAAGTGATAGATCAAATTTCAAATTTGGTAGGTGATTTACGTAGTAGTATTACTTATGATAAAGCCTCTAATCGTTTATATTTTACGTCAAAAGGTGGATATTTGTATTCCGTATCTAAAAATGCAGATGGAACTTTTGTACAGGATAGTTTACAAACCCTTGCTTTAGGTGGCGCAAGTACAAGTACACCAGTGATTTATAACGGAAGAATGTATGTAGGGGTAAGTGGTAGTGCACAATTTGGTGCAAATGGACACCATATTGCAGTTATAGATATTTTGGAAAACGGAGAAATGTCTGTTGCCTATACTGTCTCTACATCTGGTTATCCACAAACCTCTGGCTTGATTTCTACAGGATATGAAGCAAAGGAAGGTTCTGTATATGTATACTTTACCTGCAATTGTCAACCAGGTGGAATTACGGTTTTAAAAGATAAAAAAGGACAAAAGGAAGCAATTTCAGAAGAGTTGTTCCAACCTTCCGGTGTTATGGCACAGTACTGCATTTGCAATGTGATTGCTGATGAAGAGGGTGTATTATATTATAAAAACGATTCTAGTTATTTAATGGCAGTACACACAAATGAGGCATATTTAGAAAATGTAACATTTGAAGGTGGCAATGCTGTCATGGATCATGGTGTTCCTTTCCAATCAAATGTAACAGAGCATGAAATTGTTGTAGAGGAAGGCACAAAAGAAGTTACAGTATCTGTTGAAACGAATCCGAATGTATCTGCAATTGTAAGTGGACAGGCAGTAAAAAAATTCAGTGTTCCAGTGCAGGAAACAGCTGATTTCTGCATTACAGCAAAATGCGGAGCGGATACCAAAAAATATAACTTCCACGTAAGAGAACAAAGCAAAAATGCTGACACAGCTTACCTTTTAGTGAATACATCAAATAGTTTCAATTCCTCTTTGGTAAGTATGACATCAGAAACGGAAGATGATGTGGTTTTCTATCATGCAGAAGCAAAGACAACAACAGAGAAAACAAAGGCATTTTGGAATATTTGGGTAGATTCAGCAGATGAAAATGCAAGTGTAAAACTTTACCCGTTAAGCGAATTAGGTAATAAAACAGCACTAGATACCAATGGTTGCATTTCCGTAACAGCAACTACAAATAAACATTCCAGATATGCGATTTATTTTGCAGATGATTATAGTTATGCAGCTGTAAAGGTTGAAATTACCGCAGAAAACAAGATTTCCAAAAAAGAATATATAGTTCTTTTGGATCGTAAAAAAGGAATGATAACTCCTACACCAAAAGCAACTGCAACTCCTATAATTACGATAGCACCAGTAGTAACCACAAGCCCGGCAGTTACCGTAACACCAATAGTTACCACAGCTGTTGCAGTAACCACAAGCCCGGCAGTTACCGTAACACCAATCGTTACCACAGCTGTTGCAGTAACTACAAGCCCGGCAGTTACCGTAACACCAATAGTTACCACAGCTGTTGCAGTAACCACAAGCCCGGCAGTTACCGTAACACCGATAGTTACCACAGCTGCTGCAGTAACTACAAGCCCGGCAGTTACCGTAACACCAATAGTTACCACAGCTGCTGCAGTTACCACAAGCCCGGCAGTTACCGTAACACCAATCGTTACCACAGCTGCTGCAGTAACTACAAGCCCGGCAGTAACCGTAACACCGATCGTTACCACAACACCAGTAACAATAACACCAACAGCATCAGCGGTTGCATCTGGTTATGTATTTACTGCAACACCAAATGTAAGTAGCACACC
>JAFORL010000181.1 GCA_017393285.1 Lachnospiraceae bacterium | reverse complement strand
ACAAAGAGTTTTGCTTGCAAAACTCTAGCGCGACCGCGGTATTGCGCAGCAATTAACTCCATCTCCGCGGTCTGCGCATCCTCGGGTCGCGTTTTTTATGTAATAGGAAATTGCATCGCAATTTCCTATTACATAAAAAAGCAAAATGCCAGGCATACAGCCTACAGCGCATGGCAAATCTCTGAATCTGCACAAACGGGAATAGACCTTAGAAGCTCTCACCCTTCCAAGGTCTCTCTCATTTCATTTTTTCTTTTATTATTTTCTTTTATTATTTTCTGTTATTATTTTCTGTTATTTTTTCTTTTATTTATTATTTTCTTTTATTATTTTCCACGTTTCTTTTTTCTTTTATGACCACTGGAATAAAGCCTTTATTGGATACTGCCCCATATATATATGCAGCTAGCTTGTGGCAGTCTTATAAAAAACTCTATCCCGCATAGTGTCCCAGTGAACCGACGTTTCACCAAAACCACTAAAGAAATCTTTTTAGATTGATCACTTATAATCCTTTTTTTGTAAAAGGGTCATTCCTACTTTTTCCTATATCACGTTTCTATTTTTATCACTTGCAAAGTAGGTATATTCGTTCCTTGTTTTTTCCACGTTTCTTTTTCATTTTTTCATATCATTTATTTACTCCATTTCAACCAAACCATAACTTTGTTTTTTGGCTGATTTCCACCTCCTATTCTTATCAACTTTCTCCAGGCATTTTTGCGAGCTGCTCAACCAATTGCTCTATGCTGACAAAATCTCAACTACCCTGTTCACAAGTAGAAGTGTAACACAAAAAAACTACAATTTTAAAAATTGGTACAAACAACCTATTTTTTGTCTAAACGACACCTGTTTTCTCTTTTTAAAAGATTATTTTCTTGCATTGTAAGAATTACATAACTACAGACCCATTCATTTTCATTCATCTATCCCTTGCAAAGACGAAATTCTATCGGTATGTGCAAGAATCCCTACAGGTAATTTTCAGCTATTTAATATAGAATTTAATTTTATCAATATGTGCAAGGATCCCTATTGAATGAATTACAAAAACTGCAAAGGCATTCACTTTCATTTCTGATGCTGTCACAAGGCTGACAAGTCGGTTTACAGGGTTCTGCAAAAAAACAACTTGCCCCCCTGCATTGATTCTTTTCCTTGTGATTTTTTTATAATGTTGGTATACTAACAGTTGTACAATCCAAAAAAATAGGATGAAATCGTTACTATATATATTGAAAACAAATGACAATTTTATAGAAAGATGATTGGGGAAAGATATGTCAAAATCAATTTTTATTGCCGAAAAACCCAGCGTAGCGCAAGAGTTTGCCAAAGCACTAAAAATCAACACCACCCGCAAAGATGGATATCTGGAGTCAGACAATGCCATTGTCACTTGGTGTGTCGGTCATTTGGTCACCATGAGCTACCCTGAGGTCTATGATGCTAATTTGAAAAAATGGTCCTATGATACCATTCCATTTTTACCACAGGAGTACTTATACGAAGTAATTCCCGGTACTAAAAAACAGTTTGAAATTGTAAAAGGGCTATTAACCCGTCCAGACGTATCTACCATTTATGTATGCACTGACTCCGGACGAGAAGGAGAATACATTTATCGTTTGGTAGATCAATTGGCGCAGGTTCCAGATACCAAGGAGAAACGCAGGGTATGGATTGATTCGCAAACAGAAGAAGAAATCTTACGAGGTATTCGGGAAGCCAAGCCTTTAACCGCCTACGATGCCTTATCCGATTCCGCCTACCTACGCGCCAAAGAAGACTATTTGATGGGCATTAATTTTTCCAGAGTACTTACGCTAAAATATGGTTATCAAGTGCGAAATTATTTAAATGGTACCCAAAAAGGCGCCATTGCTGTAGGTCGGGTTATGACCTGTGTACTGGGTATGGTGGTGCGACGGGAACGTGAGATTCGTGCCTTTGTAAAAACACCTTTTTATCGGGTATTGGCTGATTTCAATGCCAATGGCACCCTGATTACAGGAGAATGGAAAAGTGTAGCCGGCTCCCGCTATTTTGAAACCCCACATTTATATAAGGAAAATGGTTTTCGAAAAAAAGAAATTGCGGAACAGTTGATTCAGGATTTAGAACAAAAGAAACCGACACAAGCCTATATTGAAAAAGTGGAGAAAAAGAAAGAAAAGAAAAATGCACCGCTACTTTTTAATTTGGCAGAATTGCAAAATATTTGTTCCAAATTATTTAAAATCAGTCCGGACGAAACCTTGAAAATCACACAAAACTTATACGAGAAGAAATTGGTAACCTACCCCAGAACAGATGCCAGAGTACTTTCTACTGCCGTTGCAAAAGAAATTCATAAAAATCTTCGCGGCTTACAACAATTTCCAATGGTACAAGACTTTGCCAGAGAAATTTTAGACCAGAATATGTACAAAGGGTTGGAGCGTACCCGATATGTCAATGATAAACAGATTACCGATCACTATGCCATCATTCCTACCGGGCAGGGTCTGGGTGCTTTACAAACCTTACCACCAACTGCTGCCAAGGTTTATGAAGTCATTGTGCGAAGATTTTTGAGCATTTTCTATCCACCGGCTGAATATCAAAAAATCACCTTAACGACGGTCCTGCATTATGCCGACACTACAGAAGAAGCCGAGCGTTTCTTTGCCTCTTCTAAAATCATGACGGCAGAGGGCTTTTTGAAGGTCACTCCATTTTCTTTTATAAAGAAAAAGACAACTCCCGAAGAAAATGATACCAACTCCAATGCAGAAGAAACCTTCGATGCCAATCTGGTTGCCACCCTGTCGCAGCTAAAAAAAGGCAGCATTTTACCGGTGGAACAGTTTACTATCAAGGAGGGAGAGACCTCACCACCCAAACGATATAATTCCGGTTCTATGATTTTAGCGATGGAAAATGCCGGTCAACTCATTGAAGATGAGGATCTTCGTTCCCAAATCAAAGGTAGCGGAATCGGTACCAGTGCTACCAGAGCGGGCATTTTAGAAAAGCTATTTCATATTGGATATATCAATCTAAACAAGAAAACCCAGGTCATTACGCCTACTTTATTGGGAGAAATGATTTATGATGTAGTGAATTGCTCCATTCGCTCTTTACTCAACCCAGAATTAACTGCAAGTTGGGAAAAAGGCTTAACTTATGTTGCAAACGGGGATATTACCTCAGATGAATATATGAAAAAGCTCAACCACTTCGTAGAACAATGGGTCAACGCTGTAAAAGGAGCCAACAATCAATATGCCCTGCGACAATATTTTGACCAAGCCGCAATCCATTACAAAAAATAAGAAAGGAAGTTATACACATGGACGCATTAAAAAATACAAATTTATTCACATTTTCAGAGACAATTGCCGCTTCTATTTTTGACGGCACCACTTATCCTTGGGAAGTGCTACCTAAAATCAGCGATTTTATACTAACGCTAGGTGCCACGCTGCCTGCTGATGAATATGAAAAAAAAGGAGAAAACGTTTGGATTGCTAAAACTGCAAAAGTAGCACCAACTGCATATATAAACGGTCCTGCCATTATCGGCAAAGAAGCTGAAATTCGTCACTGTGCCTTTATTCGTGGAAATGCCATTGTAGGTGAAGGTGCGGTAGTAGGAAATTCTACCGAATTAAAAAATGTCATTTTATTTAACAAGGTACAGGTTCCTCACTACAATTATGTAGGAGATTCTATCTTAGGTTTCCAATCTCATATGGGGGCAGGTTCTATTACCTCCAATGTCAAATCAGATAAAACCTTAGTTACCATTACAACTTCACAAGAAAAAATAGAAACCAACCTAAAGAAAATGGGTGCTATTTTAGGTGATCATGTAGAAGTAGGCTGTAACAGCGTACTAAACCCAGGTACCATCATCGGTGCAAATTCCAATGTATATCCACTTTCCATGGTTCGTGGTTTTGTGCCAGCAAAATCCATCTACAAAAATAAAAATGAAGTGGTAAGCAAACACTAGCAAGTAGTCCTGTCAGGTGGACAGCTGTCTCAACTTTCACAAGGTTTTGCATTGTCACTCCAAATGTTTTCTCAGGCGGATTATACAAACGATATTAATCACAAAAGATAATTTTAAGGGGTTGTCGCATAAAAAATGCAACAACCCCTTAAACTGTATTTCTATATTAAATGTAGGCACATCACTTTCCAACACTAATCTCTCCTCTAACGAAAGGTGATCCATTGAATCTTCTGGCTAGAAGTAAAGCTCCCCTGCAAGCCCTCTGATGCATACAAACCTCCATCTGTCCCCACTAAAATCATGTCAAATTGGTCTTTCTTCCTACGCCAAAAAGTTACGGCTTTTTCTTTTCCCATAATAAATAAAGAAGTGGACAATCCATCTGCCAAAGTACCATCTTTACTTACAATGGTAACAGATAATACATCGCTTTCTGCAGGTGCTCCTGTTTGGGTATCAATAATGTGACAATAGCTTTT
>JAFORL010000180.1 GCA_017393285.1 Lachnospiraceae bacterium | reverse complement strand
TTTTGAAGTTGAGTTCTGAGCGTTATTTTGAAGAGACTGCGCCAGTGCAAAATTTAAAATATACCCGTGAAGAACAAAAAAGATTGAGAGAACAAAAGAGAAAAGAACAAGAAGCTTTAAGAAAAGAGAAGCAAAAGGGAAGGACAAATACCGTAGAAGAAGTGGAACCACAGGAGCAGGTGGAGTCAGAACAGGTAGATGCGGCGGAAGAAGTGGAACCACAGGAGCAGGTGGAGTCGGAACAGGCAGACACAGTGGAAGAAGTGGAACCACAGGAGCAGGTGGAGTCGGAACAGGCAGACACAGTGGAAGAAGTGGAACCACAGGAGCAGGTGGAGTCGGAACAGGTAGACACAGTGGAAGAAGTGGAACCACAGGAGCAGGTGGAGTCAGAACAGGCAGACACAGTGGAAGAAGTGGCACAGCAGGAAGAAAAAGTGGAACCACAGAAGTTTCATCTGAAACAAGAATTGCATGAAAAACAGAAAAGACATAAAAAGATTAAAATAGAAAAAAATAAAAAGCGTAGTATATTTGAGTATAGCGATGAAGAACTCATGGCCTTGCAGAGAGAAGGAAAATTAAAAATCCGTACACCAAAGATGGATCAAATGAAAAAAGAGCAGGAAGAAGCCAAACGAAAGTTTGAAGAAGAACGTGTAGAGCAGATTAGAAAAGAAATTGAGAAAATCAATCAGGCAACAGAGTTGCAGAAATTGTTAGAAGAGTTGAATCAGTTGGTGGGATTAGAAGAAGTAAAACAGGAAATTTCTTCCTTAATTAATTTGATTAAAGTGAAAAAAATGCGGGAAAGCTATCAAATGCCTACCATGGACGTAAGTTATCATATGGTATTTACAGGCAATCCGGGAACAGGAAAGACCACAGTTGCAAGATTGGTTGCACAGATTTATAAAGAACTGGGGGTTTTGTCACAAGGGCAATTGATTGAGGTGGATCGAGCCGGCTTGGTTGCAGGATATGTAGGGCAGACGGCCATGAAGGTAAAAGAAGTCGTGGAAAAAGCCAAGGGTGGTATTTTGTTTATTGATGAAGCCTATACTTTGTCCAACAAAAATGATAGCAATGATTTTGGAGGAGAGGCCATTGATACCTTGGTAAAAATGATGGAAGATTATCGAGAAGACTTGGTTATTATCGTGGCTGGTTATAAAGAGGAAATGGAAGAATTTTTGAAAACCAACACAGGTTTGATTTCAAGATTTAACAAGTTTATTGATTTTGCAGATTATACCAATGAAGAAATGCTTCAAATTCTACAAGTCTTTATGGAACGAGCAGGTTTAGAGATGGAAGAAGAAGCAAAGCAGGCCTTGCGTGTATGGTTGGAGGAAATGACACCGGAACATAGAATTTTATACGGAAATGGTAGAGGAATTCGTAACACTTTTGAAAGTATAGTGGGAAAGCAGGCAAATCGAATTGTCAATATCGCTTTGCCATCAGCAGAAGAATTGAAAATGTTAACCTTGGAAGATGTAAAGCAAACGTTACAGTAGTAGCAGGGTTGCAATGGGCTTGTTGTATAAAATGGTTCTAAAGATGGAAATAGGGAAAAATGTTGTGAAAAGAACGCAAAAAATTTCTTAATTTACTTGAATTTTTACTATAATTGCGATATAGTATACCTAACGTAAAGTTTTCATGAAAACGATTATTTTACAAAAAAATCACAAAAAGTAAAGGACGTGATTGCTTCGCAGTCATTACAGTCTATGGAAGTGGTTTTACTTTAAAAAACACTTGTTTGCACAGCTGTCCGTATTTGCAATTCGCTTTTAATGGAGCTACTTGCTCATACGAATAGATTGTCAAGTAGATTAGCTTCTTAGTAAGCGAGCTTGCAGAAACTATCTACTAACAATACTTTTTAAAGTAAAAGAATGGTTATGTGGGCTTTGCATACGGATGGAGAGAAAGGAAAGGATATGCGAGTAATAGCCGGAAGTGCAAGAAGGATACAGTTACAGACCCCACAGGGAATGGAGACAAGACCAACTACAGATCGAATAAAAGAGACGCTTTTTAATATGTTACAGTCTAGTTTGTATGATTGTAGCTTTTTGGATTTGTTTAGTGGTAGTGGTGCCATAGGAATTGAGGCACTGAGTCGTGGCGCAAAGCAAGCTTGTTTTGTGGAACAGGGGACAGAGGCGATCAGATGCATTCAGAAGAATTTGACAAATACGAAGTTATCAGACACTGCAACTGTATTACAAATGGATGTGACTACAGCAATAGAACGTTTAGAACGCGAGAGCAGACAGTTTGATATTGTGTTTATGGATCCCCCTTATCGACAGGATTGGGAGAGAATTGTACTAGCGCGTTTACGCAATTCTGGTCTTGTACATACACAGACGCAGTTTATTTTTGAGGCGGCTTTGGATACTGATCTTACTGGAATAGAACAGTTGGGTTACGAAATTGTAAAAATAAAGAAATACAAAACCAATATGCATGTGTTTTTGAGCCTTGCGTAGAGAGTAGAATGGAGGCTACAAGTGAGAGTTGGAATATATCCGGGTAGTTTTGATCCCGTAACAAAGGGACATTTGGATATTATCAGACGATCTGCTGCTATGGTAGATAAGTTGGTTATCGGTGTATTAAATAACAGCAAAAAGCAACCGGTTTTTTCGGCTGCGGAAAGAAAACAGATGCTAGAGATGGTAATCGCAGATCTTCCTAATGTAAGTGTGGAAGTATTTGATGGATTGTTAGTAGATTTTGCAAAACAACAGGATGCGAAGATTATTTTTCGTGGATTACGAGCAGTAACAGATTTTGAATATGAGTTGCAGATTGCACAACTAAATCGAAATTTGAATCCAGAATTAGATACTGTTTTTTTGGTTACGAGTGTAGAGTATGCATATTTGAGTTCAAGTGCAGTTCGGGAGTTGGCATCTTATGGAGGTGATTTTTCCAATCTTGTACCAGAGCAGATTCAGACTTTGGTGGAAGAAAAGTACAAGAAAAAGAAGGCTTCCAATTAGAAGTATCAACCGTAAGGAGCGATGTTGCACAAAAGTACTTTACAAGAGATGAGCAGAAATTGATGGCAAATAGAAAAGAGGAGAGTAGACAATGGCAGTAAGTAGATTAGAAGAGATTATGGATGATATATATGACTTTGTTGAGGATTGTAAGATGCAACCTTTTTCTTCTAAGGTGGCAGTACCAAAGGAAGAATTGTATGATTTGTTAGATGAGTTGCGTTTGCGCACACCGGAAGAAATCAAGAAATATCAAAAGATGTTGGAAAATAAGGATGCAATCATACAAGATGCAGAGAGACAGGCACAGGAAATTTTGGAAGAAGCGCAACAAAAGATGGATGCTTTGGTGGACGAGCATGAGATTATGCAGCAGGCGTATGCACAGGCAGATCAGATTGTGCAACAAGCCAGTGCACAGGCACAGGAAATTTTACAGGCAGCAGAAAATGATGCCCATGAGATTCGTGTAGGTGCCATTAGTTATACAGAGGATATGCTTGCAGGTTTAGAGAATATTATGAATAAGTCTTACCAGGATGCAAAGAAGCATTATGATGGTTTGTTAGGCAGTATGAAGGAGAATTTGGATATTGTCCGTGCAAACCACAATGAGTTAAGTGGAAGTCATGTGGGAGTAGCTTCTGCTACACAAACAACTTCTGCACCAAAAGAGGAAGGTACAGAAGAAAAATACTAAAGGGACAGCACCTTCCAAGTGAAGCCTAAAGCTAGGATAGACACTAACAGGCTTTGTAACAGTTTCGCAAATATATATTTTTTTATAGATAATCCTGACTCAGCAATGACGCTGTGAGTTTGGAGGACACTACATAGTCCGCCGAACGAGGCGACTGTGAGAGTGAGGATTATTTTTATATGTAAAGGAAAAGCAAATTGGCATATGGCATGAGAACCAATAGAAAGTTCGATGAGAGCCAAAATCCCAATTTTAAATGCTACACTGAGATGGGGTGCAGTTTGTATGGTATGTGTAAGGATAGAACAAAAAATAATATAGCCACCAATGGAAGTCATGGTACGGCTGGCATTTCTCATAGCTTTGTCAATGACTTTTCGGGCAGACGGTTGTGTCCTGTAAAGCTGTTCTTGGGAAGGGTGAGAAAATTTTTTGGTTTTATATTTTAGGCGATAGCAAAAACTAACCAGGCAGGCGGATAGCAGAAGAATACCGTAAAAATAAAAACAATATTGTGGACATTTCAAGCAAATTTGACTGATATAACAAAGGAGAAAGATGGGGCTTGGGTTATTTACAAAACACAATAAATATTGTCCTTCTGAAAGAGATATTTTATTTTCTTTTACCAAGTCTGCACAGGCTTTGGCACCCATAGGATAACCAGACAGTAAGCCTACCAGTAAGGGAAAACAGCCATTTTCACTGACACCAAACAAGGGACAAAAGATTGGCTTAAGTACTTTGCACAAGGAAAGGAATAGTTCAGATAATAGGATGGTGTTGGTAACGACCAGAAAAGGATATAAGCTGGGAATTAAGGTGAAGAACCAAAGTTCCAGACCCTTTTTGGCACCTGTAAAGCAGGTGGAGGGAAAGAAGAGAAAGATGCTACAAATGCACAGTACGAGTGCAAAGGAAATCATGTTTGGTTTCATAAGGGACCTCCTGGAATTGTCTATTGCTATTGTATGTGAATTGTAGAAAAATATGATTGGTATAGGGAGTGGTAGAAATGAGAGAATTATGGTTTCCGGATATTTTAAGAGAAATGAATATGATGGCAGTGGTATTTCGCTTGTTTTGTTGTATACTCTGTGGCGGCTTGTTGGGTATTGAGCGAGAATGGCGCCATCGGACTGCCGGATTAAAGACGCATGTGGTAGTTTGTATGGGGGCTGCAATCTGTATGATGATAGGTCAATATGCTATTCTTTATTTTGATTCCCAATCCATCGATCCTACACGTATCGGTGCACAGGTGGTTAGTGGTATTGGTTTTTTGGGTGTGGGAACCATTATTGTTACCAACAATGCCAAAGTAAAGGGGTTGACAACAGCAGCAGGCTTATGGGTGTCAGCTTGTATTGGATTGGCCATTGGCATTGGTTTTTATGAATTGGCCTTGCTTTCTACTTTGTTTATGTTAGCTTTTTTTATTGGAGTGAAAAAATGGGGAATTTTCGGAGGCGAAAAGGAAATACAGGTATTCTTGTATGTGGAATTGAGAGATATTTCTGATGTGAGAAAAATTATGGATTTGCTACAGGAAAGTGATTGTAGTGTGTTTCAGATGAATATGCAAGAATCGAAATTAAAAACCCAAGGTGGAGTAGGTATGGTTTTGGGTGTGCGTGGAGAAAGACAGGCTGAAAATGAAATTGTGCAATTAATTAGCAAACAGGAATATGTGCTTGGTTTTATGGAAATGGAGAATTAGAAGTAAAGGAAAGGTGTATCAAATATGGGCTTAAATGCAACACCAAAAGGAGAACGTATACAAATAGGTGTATTTGGAAAGACGAATGCAGGCAAATCTAGTTTGCTCAATCAAATCACAAATCAGGATTTGTCTATTGTATCTGCAGTCAAAGGAACCACAACGGATCCGGTCTATAAGGCTATGGAAATATTACCTTTAGGCCCTGTTTTGCTGGTGGATACACCTGGTTTAGACGATGACAGCGATTTGGGAAGTCTTCGGGTAGATAAGGCAAAAGCTGTCTTAAGAAATACGGATTTAGCCTTATTGGTGGTTGACTGTAGACAGATGGAGGATTTGCGTTGGGAAAGAGAGCTGGAGCAGGTCTTGCTGGACCGAAAGATTTCTTATCTTTGGGTGTATACCCACTGTGATTTGGTGGAGAAGTTACCTGCTGCAAGTGAGAATAGTGTGTTTGTCAGCTGTCAAACAGGTCAAGGGATAGAAAACTTAAAGAATCAATTGGCTAAGCTTGTTCCGCAAGAAAAGGAGAGACCTTTGGTTCGGGATTTGCTTGTCAGACAGGCAGTGGTGGTCTTGGTAGTGCCTATTGATGCGGCTGCGCCCAAGGGCAGATTGATTTTGCCACAACAACAGGTGATTCGCGATGTTTTAGAGGCAGGGGGCATACCTATTGTTGTAAAAGATACGGAACTGCCTTATATTTTTTCGGGGAATTTCCCAAGACCAGATGTGGTAATTACCGATTCTCAGGTATTTGAACAGGTTGCCCGTATAGTACCGCAGGATGTTCCTATGACTTCATTTTCGATTTTGATGGCAAGATATAAAGGAAATTTAGAAAGGTTGGCACGAAATGTGGAAGTATTAGATACTTTGCAAGATGGTGATTGTATTTTGATGGCAGAGGGCTGTACCCACCATCGACAATGCGGGGATATTGGTACGGTAAAGCTACCAAATTGGATCCGGCAGCATACAAAGAAAAAAATCCAATTTGATACCACAAGTGGCACTGGTTTTCCTGCGGAGTTGTCTCCTTATCGTATGGTAATCCATTGTGGTGGTTGCATGCTACAAAAGAAGGAAATGCAATATCGTATGAAATTGGCACAAGAACAGGGTGTGCCTATGGTGAATTATGGAATTGCCATTGCATATTTGAAGGGGATTTTGCAACGGAGTATGTCATGGGTTGCAAAGCAGGAAGGAAAGGCTTATACTGATACATACGACAGCAAAAGATAGATGTGCAATTCTTGCTCGATGTGCTTAGGCGCAGAGGCAGACGCTTGGTTGATGGAACAAGGAAAAATGGAGAAAAAATCCAATATCTTTTGGGTCAGTGCATAAGGCAAGCAGGAAAAAGTTACAACTTGTTTGGAAAGAAAGGAATATATGATGTTACAGAAGTTTTATCCAGATGCGATATGTGAATCCACGTATGCCATTGATTTTGAAAAATTGTATGAAGAAGGTATTCGGGGTATTTTGTTTGATATAGACAATACCTTGGTTGAGCATGGTGCAGATGCAGATGCAAGATCCATTGCCTTGTTTCAAAGACTCAAGGAAATTGGATTTGAAACTTGTTTGCTTTCAAATAATAAAGAACCTAGGGTTTTGCGATTTAATCAGCAGATTCAAACCCATTATATATATAATGCGCATAAACCTGGGAAGAAAAATTATAAACGGGCCATGGAAAAGATGGGGACGGAGCTTTCTAACACAATATTTGTAGGAGACCAGTTGTTTACCGATGTTTACGGCGCAAAAAGAATTGGAATGCGTAACATTTTGGTTCGTCCCATTGCAAAACATGAAGAAATACAAATCGTTTTAAAGCGATATTTGGAAAACATTGTATTGAAACAATATGAGAAAGGATGCAGGCATGAAAAATAATATCGTATTGATTGGTTTTATGGGGAGTGGAAAAACTACAGTAGGAGAAGCATTGGCACAAGAATTATCCTATGGTTTTTTAGACACAGATCAGTATATAGAGAAGAAAGAACAAATGACCATTTCTCAAATTTTTGCAGAAAAAGGAGAAACGTATTTTAGGGGGGTGGAGACCAGCAGTTTGCAAGAGCTGGTTTCTGATTTGGAAGGGACCATTATATCCAGTGGAGGTGGTTTGCCTTTAAGACCGGAAAATGCAAAATTGTTAAAACAGTTGGGATTTACGATTTATTTAAAGGCGAGTCAGGAAACGGTATGGGAACGCTTAAAGGAGGATACCACTAGACCTTTGTTACAGTGTGAGAATCCGCAGAAAAAGATTCAGGACTTACTGGATTATAGGGATCCTATTTATGAAGTCGGCGCACATATGGTAGTGTCTGTAGATGATAAATCAGTAGAAGAAATTGCAGGAGAAATTCTTCGTAATTATGAGATGATGGTAAAACCACAAGTGGATTAGAAAGCAGGTGTGAAAAATGAGAGAGGAAAGAGTGAAAAAAGTTGTGCGTTATTTGGATGATATAGGAGCAGATGCTATTTTGTTGTCTAGTGGATACAATATGCGTTATATCAGTGGATTTTCCGGTGCCACAGGCTACGTATGGATTTCAAAAAATAAAAAAGCGGTTTTGACAGATTCCAGATATACGGTGCAAGCCAAACAGGAGGCAGAAGGATTTACTGTTTTGCAAGTAGAGCAAGGCTATCAAAAATTAGTGAAAACCATTTTACAGGAAGAGAAGGTTGCAACCATTGCCATAGAAAGTAAGGATATGTTGTGCCACGAATTTGAACAGTGGAAAAGGGCTTTTCCACAAATGGAATGGGTCTTTGTGGGAGATGAAATATCTAATTTGCGTAGAATCAAAACAGCAGAGGAATTACACTGCATTGCGAAGGCAGAAGAAATCGGAGATATTGCTTTTGAAAAAATATTGTCACAAATCAAACCGGGAGTGACAGAGTTGGAAATTGCTGCTTATTTAGAGTTTTATATGAAGCAAAATGGTGCGGAAGGTTTGAGTTTTGATACCATTGTTGCGTCAGGTGTAAACTCTGCAATGCCACATGCGGTTCCAACAAGAAAAAAAATCGAAAATGGAGATTTTGTAACCATGGATTTTGGCTGTTTGTATCAAGGATATTGCTCAGACATGACAAGAACAGTAGTGGTGGGAAAGGCAAATGAAAAACAAAAAAAGATTTATCAGACCGTACTGGAAGCACAAGAGCTGGCCTTAGAACAAATTTGCGCAGGAAAAACGGGGGCACAAGTAGATGCCTATGCAAGAAATTGGATTGAAAAAGCAGGCTATGGTGCTTGTTTTGGACATGGTTTGGGACACAGTGTGGGCTTGTTCATTCATGAAGGTCCTAGATTGTCGCCTAACGATTCTACAATTTTGCGGGCCAATATGACAGAGACGGTGGAACCTGGTATATACATCGAAAATTTTGGCGGTGTCAGAATTGAAGATTTGGTCGTTGTGACAAAGCATGGCTGTGACAATCTCACCCGTTCAGAAAAAAGGTTGATAGAACTGTAATGACTCGGCTGAACAGTTACATCATAGTAATGAAATAAAAAAAAATAGTTGAAAAATAGTAAATTATAATATAAAATGATAAACGTAGTGTGCTTTATTGCACAGTTCGGAATCATAGCGAAATAATGAAGGAGGAAAATACAAGATGGTATCAGCAGGTGATTTTAGAAATGGTATTACAATTGAGTATGATGGAAATATTTATCAAATTATTGAATTCCAACATGTAAAACCAGGTAAGGGTGCGGCTTTTGTACGTACAAAGTTAAAAAATATCAAGAGTGGTGGAGTGGTAGAAAAGACCTTCCGTCCAACAGAGAAGTGTCCACAGGCACATATCGAGAAGAGAGATATGCAATATTTATATGCAGACGGTGATTCTTATAACTTCATGGATGTAGAAACTTATGATCAGTTTGCATTGACAGCAGATCAGATTGGTGATTCTTTGAAGTTTGTCAAAGAAAACGAAATGGTTAAGATGCTTTCTCACAATGGAGATATTTTTGCAATCGAGCCACCTATGTTCGTTGAATTAGAAATCATTGAAACAGAGCCAGGTTTCAAGGGTGATACAGCGACAGGTGCAAACAAGCCAGCTAAGGTGGAAACAGGTGCAATGGTTAATGTTCCATTATTTGTTGAAACTGGTGATCGTATCAGCATTGATACACGTACTGGTGAGTACTTAAAGAGAATATAATTCGTGCAACCGGAGAGGTGCATGGATGAAGCAGTTTCAATCATTCCTTTTTGGAATGTAGCGCCGATCGGTCTGCACCATTGTTGTGTGGGCCGGCGGTTTGGTGATGTACGAACCATGTAGCAAGTGCATGCTTCAGTATGGAGTTTATACAAAACTTACAAAGTGAGAGAAAATGAAACAATGGAGGGAAAAAATTGAATTATAGTGAAATGAGAGCAAAAGGTATGCAGCTGATGGAAGAGAATTATTCTAAATTTTTGTTTGTAGCTGTTATGACAGTTTTAGTTTATGGTTTGAGTTCAATATTAAGTACATTGGGTATTCAAAGTTTTCCTATTAGTGGTATAATGTTTTTTGTGGCTCTTTTTGTTGGTCCGGCAATTACTGTAGGTGGTTTGCGAATGATGATCAATGCCAAGAGAGGAAATGCACAGTTTTCAGACATCTTATATGTGTTCAAAAGTGGAAACTATTGGAATGTTTTTGTGACTATGTTATTGATGGAAATTAAAATTATTCTTTGGACTTTATTATTCATTGTACCAGGTATTATAAAGTCACTTGAATATTCTATGGTGCCATATTTATTAGCAGAAGATGCAGGTATGGATGGCAAACTTGCCTTTGATACATCCCGTGAGATGACAGATGGAAAAAAAGGTAACATGTTTATTTTAGCTTTGACATTTATTGGATGGATTCTTCTTATCTTTTTAGCTACATTTGTTATTACATTGGTTACGCTTCTTGCGTGTCGTGATCAAAATACTGGAAAGTTGATAGGAACAATACTTGGAGATTGTTTAGTATACGCTTTCTTTGTACCATATGTGAATGCAACTTTTGTTGTTGTGTATGAGTTTTTAGCAGAAATGCATGCAGGGAAAACAAATTCTTTACAAAATCATATTGATTAAAAAAGAAAAGGGGCAGACAGCCCCTTTTTATTGTTTTAAAGGAATTTTATTCACGATCGAAAAATTGTTTTTTGATTGGTGCAATTGGCATTTCTTTTCCAGTCCAAATACGAAAGGCTTCTGCACCTTGATATAATAGCATATATAATCCATTGCAGGTGCGACAACCGGCTTCCTGTGCAAGTTTCATGAGTTTGGTGGTTTCTGGATTATAAATAATATCAGAAACGAGTAAATTCTCATGAAAATAAGATTGATCTGGTATCAGGCAAGCGTCTGTATTAGGTGCCATGCCTACAGAAGTGCAATTGGTCAAAATGGCACTTTCTTGTATTTCCTTCTTTAAAGTGCTGGTGTCAGCAAGATCATATAGAGCCACTTTACAACTGGTTTTTTTGTTGATTCGATCAATCAAGGTTTTGGCCTTTTCAAATGAATTTCCTCTACGATTAAAAATAGAAATCTCTTTTACACCATCTAAAGCTGCCTGTGCAATAATGGCTGTTGCAGCACCTCCAGTTCCTAATAGTGTCATTTTTTTTCCTATGATATCATAGCCCTCCGTTTGAATGGATTGCATATAACCTACACCATCGGTATTATGGCCGGTAAGTATGCCATTGTCATTTACAACGGTATTGACAGCACCGATGAGACTTGCTGCATCTGACAGTTGGTCCACACATTCACAAACTAAGTTTTTGTGGGGCATGGTACAATTAAACCCTCTACAATTCATAATTTTCAAAGCAGCAACGACTTCTTTTAATTTCTCTGGTGAAACATCAAATGCCAAGTAGGCATAGTCCAATCCTAGCATAGAAAAAGCAGTGTTATGCATCATAGGAGAAATGCTATGGGCAACGGGACTACCCAATAATGCTGTAAGGGTAGTGTGACCTGTGATTTGTGTTTTCATTTTTGGTATTCCTTTCTTTTACATATTTTTTTCTTCTGGTGAAAGTATAGCACAAACCGTAATTTTTGACAATCTATCCGTCTGTGCAAATAGTCCTATTTGATGGGTGCAAACTGTTCTGTAGATGATGTTACCCTTGGATTATTTTCTTCCAGTGCAGAAAATAATTAGGCATAAATAAGAGAGAAGCATAATATACTACTATGAAAGGAATTGCGAAAGCAGGTGAAGAAATGGATTCGATTAGTGGTATTTTAGCTTTAGCTTTGCGGACAAGGTTACAAAAGAAGGCATGGAAAAAAGAAAAGTTGGAAGAGATCCGTCTGCGAATTGGGAAACCGGTATGGATTTTATATGCAGGAAAAGGGATGTATCTCAGTGAAAGAGGTGGCTTTACGGAAGATTTACAGGAGGCCTATTGGGTTACAGAGGAGGATTTGAGAGAAACCTTATCCTATGCTTCGAATTATTCTTTATATGCAATGGAAGAACAGTTGAGACAAGGCTATTTTACTATAGCTGGAGGCCATCGGATTGGTGTCGCAGGGCGTATTGTAATGGAGCATGGAAAGTGGAAACAAATTGCGCATATTGCCATGATGAATATTCGTATTGCCCATGAAGTAATTGGATGTGCCAGAAAGCTGATGCCCTACTTGAAAAAGCGGCAATGGTGTAGTACTTTGTTGATTTCCCCACCTGGTGGTGGAAAGACGACTTTACTTAGAGATTGTATTCGAATATTGGCTTCTGAAGAAGAAAAAATGACGGTGGGGGTGGTAGATGAACGTTCGGAAATCGCTGCCTGTAAAAATGGTGTTCCACAAAATCAATTGGGGATTACCGTAGATGTGCTGGATGGCTGTAGTAAGGAGATTGGAATGTTACATTTACTCAGAGCGATGGCACCTGATGTGATTGCAGTGGATGAAATTGGAACTTTGTCGGATCAAGAGGTTATTTTGCAGGTAAATCATTGTGGCTGTATCTTATTTGCTACAATGCATGGCACTTGTATGCAGGAGTTGAAAAGGAAAAAATGGATGGAAGATTTGTTACAGGAACGAGTTTTTGAACGATATGTATTTTTAGATCATCATTTTCATGTGGGAAATATAAAAGAAATTTATGATGAAAATGGGAAGAGGATATTTTGCGAAAAAGAGGAAAGGATGCTATATGTTACAGATTATAGGTAGTAGTTTGATTGTGGTGAGTACCACATTGATTGGTTGGAGTTTAGTGGCACACATGAAAAAAAGGATAAGAGAATTATACGAATTGCAATATTATATCTTGATGTTAGAGGGGGAAATTCAATGTGCCAATCAGGACTTGTATCATTGTTTTCAAAACATTTCCCATCATGCAAGCGGATGTTGGAAAAATTTTTTTTCAGATGTTTTAAAAGAAATGGAAGGGGAAAAAAAGAAGGAGTTTCGAGAAATATGGGAGGATGCCATGAAAAAAATTTGCAATAAGACTGCTTTGACGGCAGAACAACAAAGAGAGTGGAAATGTCTCGGAAATAATTTGGGATATTTAGATCAAGAGATGCAAATCGCCTGGTTGGATATTTGTGAAAAGAAAATGGAGCGTTTTGAGGAAAAAGAAAGAGAAAAATTTCAAGAAAGAGCAAAGTTATATCAATCCATAGGTATCATGAGTGGAATCTTTATGGTTATTTTGCTGGTGTAGAATGCGGATACATATGCATACCTTTTGGTGATTGCAGTAGCTTTCATTCCTACAAACTGCACACCTTTTCGGTGTTTGTTTTAGTGGGAAAGCTTTGCAGCCTGTTTTTTTGACAAATACTTGCAATGGTGCGGTTTGTTGAGAATTAGAATTGTGTGTACTGTGCCTGATATCATAGGATAGAAAGTGGAGAAGGGAATGGAGATTAGTTTATTGTTTAAAATTGCAGCAGTAGGAATATTGGTTTCTGTTTTGGGACAAGTATTAAAACATGCTGGAAGAGAGGAACAGGCATTTTTGACTAGTTTAGCCGGTCTACTCTTGGTGTTATTTTGGATCGTTCCATATATTTCCAAGTTGTTTGAAACGATTCAGGCCTTGTTTTCTTTGTGAAATAGGCTTGGTTTTGTAACTGTGCAGACAACCGGAAATATGGATAGAAAAAGTAAAGTTTGCACTTGTTTCTTGTAAATCTTTAGATATGGTTGCACCTTTCTGTGTGAAATGTAAGAAAATAGGAATACAAATGTTTTTGTTTGAATTGTAAGAAAATGGGGATGCAAATGTTTTTTTGGAGGGTAGCATGATAAAAATTGCGTTTATGGGAATTTGCATTGTGATGCTTGCTTTGCCTTTGCAACAATGGAAGCAGGAGTACAGTATGCTATTGGGATTGTTGGGGTGTGGCATCATTTTTTTTAGCATGGTGGGAAAAATGCAGGATATTTTTCAAGTCTGGTCTGCTCTGGCAGATAAAATGCCGGTTTCTTCTCTTTATATCAGGTTATTGCTAAAAATGTTAGCAATCTCTTATGTGACTGAGTTTAGTCAGGATATTTGCAAAGAGGCTGGTTATCAAGCTTTGGCAACACAAATTGGTATGGCGGGGAGAATAACTTTGTTAGCCATGAGTCTGCCAATTGCCAAAGAGTTATTTTATTGTTTGGAAAGTTGGTGGTCTTAGCTTGAAAGTGGGTGCAAAGGGGCTGTATTGGTTCTTATGGCTGGTTTTGGTTTTTATTTTGTGGTTCGGAAGGGAGACGGTAGCTTTGGCTTGTTCCTTATGTCCGGAGGCAGAACAAACCAATGATCCGGATACCATTGTTAGTTTTGTGGAACAGTGGCTTTCTGAGGAGGATGTAGAGGGCGTGCAGGAGGAGTTGGAAAAAGAAATGGGGGGCAATCATAACTTCCATTTTTATTCCTATGTGATGGATTTGATGACCGGAAAGGAGCCTTTCACCTTTTGGAATGTAGTACATAAAATGACGGTCTGTTTGCAAAACTCCATTTTGGAGCAAAAAAGTATATGGAGCGGCTGCTTTTTTATTGCCCTATGTAGTATTTTTTTCGCCAATGTTGCTTCGATTTTTCAAAATCAGTTTGTAGGAAAAGTGGGGGCTTACGCAGGCATGTTATGGATGGCAACCCTGTTTTTAAGTGTATTTCGACAGGTATTTCAGGGGGCTTCCCAATTGTTGTCCAGTATTCTTTTGTTTATGAAGGCATTATTTCCGGTATTCTTTATGACAGTTTCTGCATCCGGTGGTCTTGAGATGGCAAATCAGGGATATGGAAATGTATTATGTGTGATTACGGCTGTGGAATATTTTGTAGGAACCATATTGTTTCGCATGATTTCGGTTTATTTTTATTTGGCTATGCTCAATCATTTTATGGAAAAAGATACTTTTAGCAAAGCGCTGGAGTGGTTGGAGGAAGTGGTAAAATGGGCAACAAAAGGATTGTTTGGTTTGGTAATTGGCATGAATAGTTTGCAAAGTTTGCTATTGCCAGCTATGGAAAAGGTAAAAAGACTTGCCTTGTTGCGTTCGGGTGAAGCTATACCGGTTGTGGGAGATGCTTTGTCTGGTACCACAGAATTAACTTTTGGTATTATGAGTTTGTTGAGAAATGCAGTTGGGGTTGCAGGGGTCATCGGCTTATTTGTAGTTTGTGGTGTGCCTTTGCTGAAATTGTTGGTATATGCCTTTATTTTTCGGGGGGAAGCTGCTTTATTGCAGCCCCTTGGGGGAGAAAAAATCTGTCAAAGTTTTGTCTATGTTTCTAAGACGGCGCAAATGCTGCTAGAGGTAGAATTAACCTGTGTTCTGTTATTTGCAATTACACTGATTATGTTAGCTTTTTCTTTGGGGGGCTTGTGAGAATGGATTGGATGAGTGATAGCCTGGAAAAAATGGGTTGCTTATTGTTATTTATGAGCGTAGTAGAACAATTGGTGATCGGCGAAGAAAATATAAAGAAATATATCCGTTTCTTTATTGGTTTGCTGGTTTGTTTGAGTATGTTACAGTGGTTGAGTCAGGTTCTGTCAAAAAAGAATGATATAATCGGAGAGTTGGAGAAAAATAGGGAGCAGGCCTATGAACAAATATTGGAGGATTGGGAAGAAAAGTAAACACGGAAAGAATAGGAAGCTGGGAGGGGGAAGTGAAATGCATGAACTGGCATGGCACAACATATATGAAAAAATGAAAGCGGTTGGATTGGTAAAGGTGGCACTTTTGCTGGTGTTGGGTATTTGTTTGTTACTGCTTTCTTTTCCGCAAAAGAAGACTACAAAGAAAGTGGAAAAAAAGGAAGAACTAACTGCAAATGCATTGGAACAATATACGAATCATTTGGAAGAACGTGTCGCAGAGGCTTTGATGGAGGTGGAGGGTATTGGTAAGGTAAAGGTGATGATTACGCTGAAAAATGGTGGGGAGGAAGTGGTGTTAAAAGATTATCCCAGTAAAGAGGAAACCGTAGTAGAACAGGGACAAGCCGGTGTAAAGAAGGAATCCAAAAACAAGTCAGTGGAGGAAAAAACGGTGATGGAATCTGTGGGAAATGGGCAGGAGGAACCTTATATTACAAAAAGCAATCAACCGGAGATAGAAGGTGTCATTGTCGTTGCACAGGGAGCCGGTCGCATGCAGGTGGTAAATGATATAAATGAAGCAATTGTGGCATTATTTTCTGTTCCTCCTCATAAAATAAAAGTAATGAAAATGAAATAATGCATACTTGGTTATGCAAAAGGAGGCAATGTGAAAAATATTGTGAAAAAAAATCAGTTGATTATCACAGCGCTGGTAATTATGGTTGGGGTAGCAGGATATTTGAATTTTACAGAGCAATCTGTGAAAGAAACCTTTCATTTGCAAAAGGCAGAACAAACAGTGGACAAGAAAGATAAAGGTGCATCCGTTGCAGAAGAGGAGTTGGATGTGGAGGAGAATGCAGAAGAGGAGCAGGTGGGAGAAGCTGTTTTGACAAGTGCAAAGGGGACAGAAGCTTTTTATGGTATTAAGCTGGAGAGGGAGCAAAATCGTGCGGAAAATAAAGAACAGTTGAATGCCATTATCAATAATGTAAATGCAACGGAAGAACAAAAGAATAAGGCTATAGATTCTATGATGCAGATTGCAGATTATGCAGAAAAAGAAAATGCCGCAGAAACCTTATTATGTGCCAAAGGATTTTCGGGGGCAGTTGTTAGTATAGGGGAACAGGGCGTAGATGTGGTGATTGATCAAAACAAGTTGTCGGAACAGGAAATTATACAAATTGAAGATATTGTAAGTAGAAAAACAGAAACAGATCCCAGTGGAATTATCATCAGTACTACAAAAAAATAGAAAGCAAGATGTATCTTTCACGAAGTCTGCAAGCAGTCACCTTCTATATACAGCTTTGTTTCTGCAAGGCTGTATTTGTTATAAAAATAAATTGCAAAAATCTTATCCTTTGGTATAATAGACTATAGACAAGGATTCGGATGTGTCTGTTCACAGGCTGTGCGGATCATGAGAAAAGTAAAACAGGAGAGGAATTGGTTGGCTTTACCTTGCGGATCATTGCCTGCTTCTGTAATGGGGCAGTCTTAGACTGTGCGGTTATATCTATAGTGTATGAGGTCAGATAGCGAAAACTTAGGGAAATAGGTGTATTAGAGTGATAATCGGGAACAACTATAAAAAGGTACCCTAGGTTTATTGCATATTATTGGAGGTAAGAGTTGTGGCAAAAGAAACAAAAAAAACAAGCACATATAATGTTTTGGACGAAGGTAAAGTAGGAGAAGTACAGATTGCAGATGAAGTGATTGCAATCATTGCTGGTTTAGCAGCGACAGAGGTAGATGGAGTGGCTTCTATGGCAGGCAATATTACCAATGAGTTGGTAGGAAAGTTAGGCATGAAGAATCTTGCAAAGGGTGTAAAGGTTGAAGTTTTACCGGAAGCAGTGATTGTAGATGTAGCCTTGAATATGGAATATGGTTATAACATTCCTAAGACCTCTGAAACTGTACAAGAGCGTGTAAAGACAGCCATTGAAAATATGACTGGATTACATGTTGAGGAAGTAAATGTACGCATTGCGGGAGTGGCAATTTAATGGTAACAGCTTAGTTGCACATCCATCCGAAACCAGATGCAAGGTGATTGCTTGTAACTTGCATACCAAAGATGTAAAGATAGGAGAATGACGATGACACGTAGAGAGTGCAGAGAACACTTGATGATTCTTTTGTTTCAATTAGAATTTCATGCAGAAGAAGAATTAACAGAACAAATGAAACAGTATTTAGAACAGGCGGAAGTGACAGATGAAAAGTCATATGCATATATAAAGGATAAATATCAAAAAATATGCGAAAAACGTCAGGAAATCGATACACTTTTGGAAGAAGTATCAGAAGGTTGGACAGTGAAACGTATTGGAAAAGTGGAGATTTCTATTTTGCGTTTGGCTATATACGAACTTAAGTATGATGCAGATATTCCGGTTGGAGTTGCAATTAATGAGGCAGTGGAGATTGCCAAGAAATATGGACAGGACAATTCTCCATCTTTTATCAATGGTATTTTAGGAAAAGTTGCAAATATGGAAGAAGAAGGTTGAATGTAGTTCAACCTTTTTCTAGGATAAAGGATTAAATCATGAAAGAAAAGTCATATTGGGTATCAGAGGTGAACCGCTATATTAAGCATCTTTTTGATTCGGATTTTGCGCTAGGAAGAATTTGTGTAAAAGGTGAGGTTTCCAATTGCAAATATCATTCCTCAGGTCATATATATTTTACCCTGAAGGATTCTGGCAGTCAGCTGTCATGCATTATGTTTGCTTCCCATAGGCGTGGATTGCGTTTTCAAATGCAGGAAGGACAGTCGGTTGTAGTAAAGGGAAATATTAGTGTGTATGAGAGAGACGGCAGTTATCAATTGTATGCAAAAGAAATACAATTAGATGGTGCAGGACTCTTATACGAACGCTATTTAAAGTTGAAACAGATGTTAGAGGAGGAAGGGTTGTTTGATCAAGCATATAAACAACCCGTTCCTACTTTTGCAAAGAAGGTCGGAATTGTGACGGCTGTTACAGGTGCCGCTATACAAGATATACAAAATATAGCCAGAAGACGGAATCCTTCGGTACAATTGTATCTATATCCTGCACAAGTACAGGGGCAGGGAGCAGCAGAGACGATTGCACGAGGAATTCAGATTCTGGATCAGATGGATTTGGATGTGTTAATTGTGGGACGTGGTGGTGGCTCCATCGAGGACTTGTGGGCATTCAATGAAGAAATGGTTGCAAGGGCTATTTTTGAGTGTGAGACGCCGATTATTTCTGCGGTGGGACATGAAACAGATGTTACGATTGCAGATTTTGTCGCAGACCTGCGTGCACCAACACCATCTGCAGCAGCAGAATTAGCGGTGGCTGACGTACAGGAATGGATGAATAAGCTACAGGATTATCGTCTTGCTTTCCAACAAAGGCTGACTTGGAAAATTACCCAATATAAGCAACGTTTGGAACAGTATCAACTAAGGGTTGAGCATAATAGTCCAGAGAGACAGGTGCAACAACAACGACAACGGATTTTGACAATAGAAGAAAAACTGACTGTCCTTATGGACAATATGTTGCAGAATAAAAAATATGAGTTGAATTTGTATGTACAGAGGTTGGATGGTTTGTCACCACTCAAAAAAATGAAACAGGGTTATGCATTTGTGACAAACAAGGCTGGACAAGCAGTGAAGTCGGTAAAGCAGGTTCGAAGAGGTTCCAATTTAAAAATTGCAGTGACAGATGGAGAAATCTTTGCAAAAGTCGAGGACTATCAAAAGGAAGAACGAGAACAACCAAAGGAGCTGTAGAATAGGAGGCCAGAATATATGGCAAAAGAGAATAAAACCATAGATGAATTATTTACAGAATTAGATACAATTTTATCACAATTAGAAGGTGAAGAAGTTTCTTTGGAGGATTCTTTTCGTTTGTATCAAAAAGGAATGTATTTGGTAAAAGAATGTAACCAGTCCATTGATAAAGTAGAGAAAGATTTGATTGTAATCTCGGAGGAATTGTCAGATGGAGTTTAATATAGAATTACAAAATAGAGTACAAGAAATAGAGAAGATTTTAAAACAATATTTGCCTCAAGAGGTAGGGTTTCAAAAGACAGTTGTGGAAGCTATGGAGTATAGTCTTATGGCTGGCGGCAAAAGGCTTCGTCCTTTGCTTATATGGGAAAGTTACCGCTTGTTTGGTGGAAAGAATAAAACAGAAATTGAGCCATTTATGGCGGCCATGGAAATGATACACACCTATTCGTTGGTGCATGATGATTTACCTGCCATGGATGATGATATGTATCGTAGAGGCAGAAAGACGACACATGTTGTGTATGGAGAAGCTATGGGAATTTTAGCCGGTGATGGCTTGCTAAATTATGGATTTGAAGTTGCAAGTCAGGCATTTTTGGATGTGACAACCCTCAAAAAAGCAACGCAGGCATTTATGGTTTTGGCAAGAAAAGCAGGCATTTATGGTATGATTGGTGGTCAGGCAGTAGATGTGGAAAATTGTGATCGCCCAATGGAGAAAGATAAATTAGATTTTATTTATCAGTTGAAGACAGGTGCTTTGATTGAAGCGTCTATGATGATTGGTGCGATTATGGCAGACTGTACGGATGCACAATTGAAAAAAGCAGAAGAAATCGGAAAGAAAATTGGACTGGCTTTTCAAATTCAAGATGATATTTTAGATGTGATTGGTGATGAAGCAGAAATTGGAAAACCGTTGCATAGTGATGAGAAGAATCATAAAACCACTTATGTTACAATTTTTGGAATTGAAAAAGCAAAAAGTTTGGTAGAACAGCTTTCTACAGAAGCATTAGATGCCTTGCACACTTGTCCGCAAGAGAATGTTTTCTTAGAAGCGTTGATTCAATACTTGATTTACAGAAAAAAATAAATATTGTAGCGAAAGTACATTAGAATGGAGGCAGCATTATGCCAGGAGTTTTAGATAAGATAGAAAAGGCCAATGATATAAAAAATATCTCACCAGAAGAATATGGAGAATTAGCACAAGAAATTAGAGATTTTTTATTGGAAAAGGTTAGTATAACAGGGGGGCATTTGGCTTCTAATTTAGGGGTTGTGGAATTGACCATGGCATTACATTTGTTTATGGATTTTCCGCAGGATCAATTGGTTTGGGACGTGGGACATCAGGCCTATATTCATAAGATTTTAACAGGAAGAAAAGAAGGGTTTGATACTTTACGCCAATTGGATGGCATGAGTGGATTTCCAAAGTGTAAAGAACATGATGCAGATGCCTTTAACACGGGACACAGTTCTACCTCTATATCTGCTGCCTTAGGAATGGCTAGAGCGAGAGATTTGCAAGGACAACATAATAAGGTTGTAGCTGTGATTGGAGATGGTGCATTATCAGGTGGTATGGCTTTTGAAGCTTTGAATAATGCTGCAAGACTTCGTACAAATATGATTGTAATTCTGAATGATAATAATATGTCTATTTCAGAAAATGTAGGAGGTATGGCCTCTTATCTTGGAAAATTACGAACAGATACCAGATATCAAAATTTAAAGTCTAATGTGGAAAATGTAGTTAGAAAAATGCCACAAATTGGGGACGCGCTGATGGGAACGATGCGTCGCTCGAAAGAAACCTTGAAACGTTTGATGGTACCGGGAATGTTGTTTGAAGATATGGGAATTACCTATTTGGGTCCTATTGATGGCCATAATATAGATGGTATGCTTGCTATGTTAAAACACGCAAGAACGGTAAAGGGTACGGTTATTTTACATGTGATTACCAAAAAAGGAAAAGGGTATCGTTATGCAGAAAAATTCCCATCCCGTTTTCATGGTGTGAATCCCTTTGATTTGGAAACCGGGAGAAGCAAATCCAAAAAAGTGGCAGAAAATTATACGGATGTATTTAGTAAGAAATTGATTGCACTTGCAAAAGACAATAAAAAAATTACTGCCATTACTGCGGCAATGCCATCGGGAACAGGATTGCAAGCTTTTAAAGAAGCCTATCCAAAGAGATTTATGGATGTGGGAATTGCAGAAGAACATGCTGTTACCTATGCTGCAGGTATGGCAAAAGCAGGTATGATACCGGTGGTAGCTATTTATTCTACTTTTATGCAACGTGCTTATGACCAAATTTTGCATGATGTATGTTTGGGGAATTTTCCAGTGGTCTTTATTTTGGATCGTGCCGGTATTGTTGGTAGTGACGGAGAGACGCATCAAGGTATTTTTGATTTGTCTTTTTTAAGCAATATACCGAATTTGGTGATTCTTGCACCAAAAAATGATCGAGAATTAGAGGAAATGCTAGAATATGCTATTCATCTAGGGAAACCGGTTGCCATACGTTTTCCAAGAGGTACTGCATATACTGGGTTGCAAGAACAGCAGGCTCCATTGGAACTTGGTAAGAGCGAGGTATTGCAAAGAGAAAAAGATATTGCAATATTGGCTGTGGGAAGTATGGTGAAACATGCAGAAAAAGTGGTGGATTTACTTCGTGAAGACGGTCTATCTGTTACCTTGGTCAATGTTCGCTTTGTAAAACCACTTGATCGAGCATTACTAAAGGATTTGGCAAAAGATCATACCTTGTTTGTTACTATGGAAGAAAATGTTGAACAGGGTGGATTTGGACAGGCAATTTCCAGTTACATTGAAGAAGTGCAATTACCGGTACGCCAAGTGAATTTTTCTATCAAGGATCAATTTGTAGAACATGGAAAAGTTTATGAATTATATAAAAGATTGGGCTTGGATCCACAATCCATGTATGGAAAAATTAAGGCTACGTGGGAAGTTTGCTCTCAGGCGGAAAAATTTTCAGATGATATCAGTGGTAAGTAAAGGCATATGTAACAGTTTTGCACTTTGACTAAACTGTTACATGTCCCTACCTTGCGGGTAACACAGGGGATAGAAGTGAATGTGGTTACAGGAAGAAAAGAAATGGAGCATAGATATGAAAGAACCGAAAGAACGTTTAGATGTATTATTGGTAAAAAGAGGTTTGGCAGAATCCAGAGAAAAAGCCAAAGCAATTATTATGTCAGGCAATGTTTTTGTAGATCAGCAAAGAGAAGATAAAGCAGGTACTACATTTCCGGAAAAGGTACATATTGAAGTGCGTGGACAGGCAATGAAATATGTGAGTCGAGGCGGATATAAATTAGAAAAAGCAATCGAACAATATGGTGTTAGCGTACAAGATAAAATATGTATGGATGTAGGATCTTCTACTGGTGGCTTCACAGATTGTATGTTGCAAAATGGTGCCAGTAAGGTATATGCTGTGGATGTTGGAACCAATCAATTGGCATGGAAGTTGCGACAGGATCCAAGAGTAGTCTCTATGGAAAAGACAAATATACGTTATTTGGAACCAGACCAGATAGAAGATAAAATTGCTTTTGCGTCTATTGATGTGGCCTTTATTTCTTTGACCAAGGTTTTGGTACCTGTAAGAAATTTGCTGGAAATGCAAGGCGAAGTGGTTTGCCTTATTAAACCGCAATTTGAAGCGGGAAGAGAAAAAGTTGGCAAGAAAGGCGTAGTGCGAGATCAGGCGGTACATATTGAAGTGATAGAAATGGTCACAAACTTTGCACGCCAAATTGGATTTTTACCTTTGAAATTAGATTATTCGCCGATTAAGGGACCGGAAGGCAATATAGAATATTTGTTGCATATTCGAAAAGTTGGCGAAGAACCGATTACACAGGAAGATGTAGTGACGGACGCCTGTATAAAGAATTGTGTGGCGCAGTCACACCAATCTTTGAAATAAGGATAGATGGGAGGAGACCCTTGAAGCATTTTTTTATCATTACAAATGAAAGCAAAGATAATGCGTTGCAGACAGCGTTAGATGTGAAAAAGTACATAGAGCAACAAGGCGGTAGCTGTGTGATTGGAACGGATTATGGTGGAGATACCCAAACCGAGTATTCTACAGATATCAATGAAATTCCAAGTGAGACAGAGGCTATTATTGTACTTGGAGGGGATGGTACGCTTTTGCAGGCTGCCAATGATGTTAGTATGTTGGAATTACCTATTTTGGGTGTAAATATGGGGAACCTTGGTTTTTTGACAACGATAGAAAAGAATCAATTATATGCAGGTATAGATCAGTTATTGAAGGATGTGTATCAGATTGAAGAACGTATGCTTTTACAGGGTGCATTTCAAATAACCCCTAATGAAAAACGTGAAATTCTTGCTTTGAATGATATTGTTATCAACAAAGGTAGATTTTATCATTTGGTAAATGTAAAAGTATATATCAATCAGGAGTTGTTGGATCAATATATTGCAGATGGCGTGATTGTAGCATCTCCAACAGGATCTACAGGTTATAATTTATCAGCAGGCGGTCCGGTTATGCATCCAAATATGGAAGCTATTATCATTACGCCAGTATGTCCGCATTCTTTGAACAATCGAAGTGTAGTCGTTTCGGCAGAAGATCAGGTTGTGTTGGAGATTGGTAGCGCAAGGAATGATCCCGATGAAGGCATTTTGATTGTGGATGGAATGGTACAAAGACATATGCAATGCGGAGAGAAGATTATCATAAAAAAAGCAACAACGAAGACAAAGTTGATTAAATTAGGAGCCAATAGCTTTTTTGAAGTGTTTCATAAAAAACTGGGTATGGTGAAAGAAATATAGTAAAGGAAGGTTTCTTTAATGAAGATACGACGACAGGCAGAAATTATTGAATTGATTAATAAATACGATATTGATACCCAGGAGGAATTGACAAACCGATTGCAACAGGCTGGATTTAAGGTGACACAGGCTACGGTTTCCAGAGATATTCGTGAATTGAAGTTGACCAAAGTGGCTGGTGACAATGGAAAGCAAAAATATGTGATATTGCAAAATACAGAATCGGATTTGTATGAAAAATATGTACAGGTTTTGCGGACTGGTTTTTTATCTATGGATCGCGCACAAAATATCCTTGTGATCAAAACGGTTGCCGGAATGGCAATGGCAGTCGCTGCTGCATTAGACGAATTACATATATCTGGAATTGTAGGCTCTATTGCCGGTGATGATACGGTTATGTGTGCAGTAAGAGATAACGAGGAAATCGTAAGAGTCATGGAACAATTGAAAAAGTTGGTCTAACAGTTAGCCAGGCAGAAATCATAATCATTGAAGCGTGACTGCTTGCAGGCAAAAGCAAAGATGCATTATGATTTCTATTTGGTGAACGTTAAACATGAATAAAGTGACCAGTCAAAGAGAAAAAAATAGAAAAAAAGAAGAACTGGCACTTTATGAATGGTGCGGGCTAACTGAAAAAGTCCGGCAGAAACAATGAATTTTTTGTAGGACTTGTCAGTGGATAGAAATAGTGTTAAAATAAATAAGTTGTTGCCAATCAGAGCGACAAACCTACGAATGTATTCAAGTCCACAGTAAGATGTGGCTGAGATAGAGAAAGAAATGGAGGATTAATATGTCAGGACATTCAAAATTTGCCAATATCAAACATAAAAAGGAAAAAAATGATGCAGCAAAAGGAAAAGTGTTTACCATTATCGGTAGAGAAATTGCTGTTGCTGTAAAAGAAGGTGGACCAGACCCTGCCAATAACAGCAAACTTCGTGATGTTATTGCAAAAGCAAAGGCAAATAACATGCCAAATGATACCATTGATAGAGGAATCAAGAAGGCAGCAGGAGATGCAAACGCTGTTAATTATGAACAGGTAACCTATGAAGGTTATGGACCAAATGGTACAGCAATTATTGTAGTTGCTTTGACTGACAATAAGAATCGTACAGCATCAAATGTAAGAAATGCATTTACAAAAGGAAATGGAAATGTTGGAACACAAGGTTGTGTATCTTACATGTTTGACAAAAAAGGACAGATTATCATTGCAAAAGAAGAATGTGATCAAGAGGCAGATGATTTGATGATGCTTGCATTGGATGCGGGTGCAGAAGATTTCGTGGAGGAAGAAGATAGCTTTGAAGTGCTTACAGATCCGGATAATTTTAGTGAAGTAAGAGAAGCCTTAGAAAAAGAAGGCATTGCAATGGCACAGGCAGAAGTTACTATGATTCCACAAACTTATGTCACACTTACAGATGAGGGTGATTTGAAATCTATTCAAAAGACATTAGACTTATTAGACGAAGATGATGATGTACAGGAAGTATATCATAATTGGGATATGCCGGATGAAGATTAATGAAAAATTAGGCTTATAGTATAAAAGAAAGCGCAAAGTTGCCGATATACATAAAAAGGCATTTTGCGCTTTTCTACTTTAAAAGTAAACCCACTTTTATTTATGGTGGTGTCAGCAGACTGATTTGTGGGTTTATAATAAAAGTGTTATCAGTAGATCTGTTTCGTGCAAGCATGCTGAGAAAGAAACATACCCACTGACAACACTTTTAAAGTGAGCGATCGTGAGGCGAGACTTGAAATTGATAAGGGAGGAATAATATAATGAGAAGTAAAACAGCGAGGATGAGACAAGCAGGTATTCTGTTGGGGAGTATTTGTATTATTTCTTTGATGATATTTTTTATTGTCAAATGGAGAATACAAACCTATGCAGCAGATGAAATCACACTTAAGGTAAATGGTGAAGCTGTGTCCGGATCATACGAAATGACAGATTCCAAAGTGATGTTGTCTGTTGATGGAATTCAAGGAGGACAAACTGTCACTTGGCAAATTGTTGATGACACGACGATTGAAAATATTGATATTTCAAATAGTAGAGATAATGCTTCGTTTTTAGATAGTACCTTTGAAGTGACAAATACCAACTGTTATGTAAAGGCTGCTAAATTCGGAACAGCAAAAGTGTTGGTAAAAGTATTGGATACAGATGGGCAAACACCTGTATTTGATTCTGCTGTCACGATTAATATTAATTTTCATATTTCGAAATCAGAGGTGACAGGAAGCAACGTCTTTAGAAAGCCAACAAAGCAGGCAGAGAAGACAGCTTTGATTTTAAAAGAAAGTAATACATTACATGTAAATGTGGGAAAGGCCTGTGATTATCAATGGCGTGTTACAGATGAGAATGTTGCGAAGGTTAGTGTGGCAGATGGAAATGAAACTGCTTTGATTGAACCGGTAGGAACCGGTAAAACCACAGTAACTGCGGAAGGAAACGGTGTAGAGGATACACTGGATATTTATGTTTTATCAAACGTGTTGGAAGAAGGAAATACCACTGGAGCAAAGAACATTGTGGTGAAAAATGGGAAAAATACATTGCAAACCAATGCAAAATTTACAGCAAATAGTACAGAATTAATTTATGACAAAATGGCTTGGGCGATTTATCAGCTAAACGCAGATGGCCGTTCTTATACCTTGATTGAGGATTCCGTACTTTCAAAACAATCAGATTTGGTTGAACTCCAAACCGTTTCTACAGAACATAAAGATCAATTAAACCTTTATGCAAAAGCAGGAAAATATGTTGTGAAATTTTGGCCTAAAGGCATGTATAAAGGAGAGGAAAGCGAAGAAGAATTAGAATACATTGATGAATTCGCAGACAAGATGACTATCGACGCCAGAGTGATTAGTGATGCAAAAGATGTTACTTTGTGCGTGAACGATGATTTTGATTTGGCTGAAGCGATGAATTTGGATACAGATACCTTCAATGCCAATTATACAATCAAAATTTACGAAAAAGAGGATACGGATGAGAGTAATCCGCCTTATATTTCAACACCATCACATGGAAAGTTTTCAGCGCTAAAGGCAACAAATTCGACATACGTTCGAATTGAAGCTGTGCCAAAAGCATCCTGTACCTTGCAGGATGCAAATGGTGTAAGTACAACAGCAGTTTTTAGATTTAGAATCATAGATAATTTTTTGTTGAATGGTAGCAATGTAAGTATGGTACCGGGCGGAACCATGCAATTACTGGTATCTACTGGAAATAATACGGGTGAATTGACGTGGGAAAGTAGTAATGAAGAATATGTAACGGTAGATGAAGTGGGATTGTTGAAAGCAATCAAAAGTACAAGCGATTTACCAGATGGAAGTGTTACCATTACCGTCTCTATGAAATTGTCAGATGGTAGCACAAGAAAAGCTACTTGTAAAGTAATCGTAGATGATACCGTACAAAATATCCAATTAAATAAGTCAGATGTTACTTTGTTAGAAGGAACCACTACCAATATTCGAGCTTCTTTTACACCAGATCGAATCGAAGCACCTTTAAAATGGATCAGTAGTGATGAAAGTGTATTTACATTAAATGTAGCTGGAGATAGCAAGAGTGCAGAAATTAATGCTGTAAAATCTGGTACAGCAGTTTTGACAGTCATGAATAAAGATGATTATGTAACAGCAGTTTGTAAGATTACGGTTGTTGCACCAATGGAAAAAATTTCTTTGGAATCAGAGAGCATGACAGTTCGTTTGAGTCAGGAATTTATTCGTATGAATGCAACTTATACACCTGCTTCAGCTGCGAATAATACTTTGATTTGGAAATCTTCTAACGAAGATGTTGCAACGGTTGATTCTACTGGTTTGGTTAACTTACACAAGGCTGGTACGACTTATATTACTGTGCGTCCTACTTATGATACCATTGGAGACGTGAGAGCAGAGTGTTTATTGACTGTGGAACAGTCCGCTACGGGAATTTCTTTTGCTGAAAAGTCTGTTTCTGTTGAAAAAGGGTCAAATGTAGCATTAACCTATCATTTACAGCCAGATGATAAAGCCAAGACAGATGTAACGTGGAAGTCTATGGATGAACAGGTTGTCAAAGTAGACGCAAAAGGAAATGTTACTGGTGTAAATGTGGGCGGCACTTATGTGATTGTCACAACGTCAGAAGGAGATACGGATATTTGTTCTGTAATTGTTACGCAAAAAGCCACAGGTATTACAATGACAGAGGATAAAATTATAGTTGGTACAGAAGCAAGTAAGCAGATTGGATATAGTTTGACACCGGCAGATGCTACTTCTATTGTAACTTGGCATTCTTTTAACACAGAAGTTGCTACGGTGGATGCAAATGGTGTGGTTACCGGCGTGAATCCTGGTAAAACAACGATTCTTGCATCTGTAGAAGGTATTATGGCTTCTTGTGAAGTGGAAGTACGTAAATCGGCTACAGGTATTGCATTAGCAGAAAAGGAAATTGCATTACAAATGGGCACACAAAAAACGTTGACCTGCGAACCGACACCGAGCGATGCATATGTTTCTTTACAATGGTCAAGTATGAATGATGCAGTAGCTACGGTAGATGTAAATGGTGTAGTTACAGCGGTAGATAAGGGTGAAACCTATATTATGGTAACCAGCGCAGAAGGCTATTCAGATTATTGTAAAGTAGTAGTTACCAAACAGGCAACGGGTGTAAATTTAGTAGATCAAGAGATTAGCATTGTAAAAGATGCCACCCATCAAGTAAGTTATACTGTGACACCGGAAGATGCCACTGCAAATGTTACATGGGCATCTATGGATGAAAGTATAGCAACCATAGATCAAAATGGTATAATTAAAGCAATTGCGGTTGGAACCACAACCATAAGCATGACAAATGTAGATAACGGACAAGCACAATATTGTACGGTACATGTTTTAGATGTGTCTACCGGTATTACCTTGGCTGCAGAAGAAATTACTGTGGCAAAGGGGGCTACACAAAAAATTAATTATACCTTGACACCGGAAGATTCGACTACAACTTTGACTTGGTTATCTATCAATACTGCCGTTGCCACAGTTGATGAAGAAGGTAATGTGTTAGGCGTTGCAGTAGGTGAAACTTATGTAACGGTAACCAGTGTGGATGGCTATTCTGCAACCTGTAAGGTTATTGTTACACAGGCATCAGAAGGCATTACCTTAGGAAATACAAACTTGACCATTGGGGTAGGGGATACCTATCAGGTACCAGTTACACTAACCCCTGCAGATGCAACAGATCAAACAGTTTCCTGGTATTCAAAAAATCCAGAAATTGCAACTGTATCAGCAGATGGTAAAGTTACAGGTGTGGCAGTGGGTGAGACCATTATCATTGCCAGTATTCCAAATGGACAAGTGGCATATTTAAATGTTACTGTACACAGTATTTTGACAGGTATTACCTTGGATAAGAGTAATGAAACTTTGTATGTAGGTCAGATTTTGAAAATTGGTGTTGTATATGCACCAACAGACGCAACAAATCAGCTTGTAAAATGGACATCTTCCAATGATGCGGTTGCTACCGTGTCGGAAGACGGAACCGTAACTGCAGTAGCCGGAGGTATTGCTATTGTAACTTGTACTTCAGATAGTGGAGGCTATACGGCAACTTGTATTATTAATGTTACAGAGATGGTGACTTCTGTAAAATTGAACAAATCTAGTTGCAGGTTGGCAGTGAATAAGTCGATTACCTTAAAAGCCACAGTAGAAAATGCTTCTGCTTCTAATACAAAAATCAAATGGAGCACCAGCAATAAGAAAATTGCAACGGTAACCAGCAGTGGTAAAGTAACAGCAAAGAAAATTGGTTCTTGTACAATAAAAGCAAAAGCAACAGATGGTAGTGGTGCCTATGCTACCTGTAAAATTACGGTTGTAAAGAAGATTAAAAAATTGATGTTGAATCATGCCTATTTAAAGGTTGCAGAAGGGGACACAGCAAAATTGAAAGCAAAGGTGAAACCCAAAGGAGCATCGAATAAAAGTTTAGCCTGGTCTTCCGCTGATACCAGTATTGCAGTGGTTGATTCCAACGGAAAAATCAATGCAATTGCTGCAGGTATGACAGAAATTTCAGTAGAAACGACAGATGGTACGAAATTAAAAGCGACCTGTATTTTACAAGTAGTTGAGAAGAATCCTGTAACTTCTATTACTGCAAGTGCATCGGATATTATTATGGTGGCAGGCACTTCCCAGAGTGCATCTGTAGTGATTTCACCAAGCAATACCACAGATAAAATCAAGTATCAAAGTGATGCAAAATCTATTGCTTCGGTTACTTCTACAGGAAAGATTAAAGCAAAAAGACCGGGATACGCAACCATCACAGTTACCAGCACAAGTAACGTGCAGGTATGCATTAATGTTAATGTAGTGGGATTAAATAAAACTTCTCTTTCTTTGGAACAATATGATTCAGATAGTTTATGGGTAGAGGAAATTTCTGATACTGTAAAATGGTCATCTTCTGATCCATCTATTGCCAGAGTAGAAAATGGTAATGTTGTAGGAAGAAAAGTTGGAACCTGTACCATTACCGCATCTGTTAAGGGTGTAAAATTACATTGTAAGGTACGTGTAAAGAAAATTCATAAATCCAGCAAAGACTGATATGAAGTAGGCACAAATTGGTTCATGACTCGTTATAGAGGGAGTATCGTGATTGGTAAAATGGATTTGTGCCATAAGAAATGGTAGAAAGAATAGAAAAAGACGCTTATAAGGGCAGCATCGCTGTATTATAAGTGTCTTTTTCATGTGATTGGAAATCGTAATGCAAGGGTTCTGGTTTGCTTGGTAATTATGCAAACAGGCTTGTTTGTGCCTCGGGAATTTTAGGTTGAAAACAACACAATGTCAGACCATAAGGAAACATGTTCTGTTCTTGCTTGCGCCTCGGGAATTTTAGGTTGAAAACAACACAATATCAGACCATAAGGAAACATGTTCTGTTCTTGCTTGTAGTTCGGAATTTTTTGGTTGAAAACAGATAGGAAGAAAGGAAAAAGAAATGATGGAAGAAATAGAAATGATAAAAAAATGTCCGTTGTGTAAGGATACATCTATTATGTATGTACATTATAATACGGATTGGGTAAATGGATTGTCCTGTATTTTAGAGGCGAACGGTTGTTATTGTACCCATTCTACGTGTCAATATACCCATGGTGCAGGACCTTGGGATGAGGAAAGCAGAAATTGGAATGACTTTGAAAAAACTTGGAAGAATCAATATGGACAGTTGGTACAGGGAACAAAAAAATAATGCTTGCATACCGAACATATGTGTGGTAATATAAGAACAAATGTTTGGTAAATGAGGTGGAAAGATGTTAATCAGTTTACATGTAAAAAATTTAGCAATTATAGATGAGATAGAAGTGGATTTTCGTGAACATTTAAATGTATTAACAGGAGAAACGGGTGCAGGAAAGTCTATTATTATTGGCTCCATTAACATGGCTTTAGGCGGAAAGGCTTCTGCAGATATGATCCGTACAGGCAAAGAATATGGCTTGATTGAATTGGTCTTTGATATGCAAGGCGAGGAAATAAAAGAACGCATGGAGCAATTGGCATTACCACTAGAAGACGGTCAGATTATTTTGTCACGTAAGATTATGAAGTCTCGTAGCATCTGTAAGGTCAATGGTGAGACGGTTACCATTAGTATTTTAAAGGAATTAGCAGGATATTTGTTGGATATTCATGGACAGCATGAACACCAGTCTTTGCTGCACAAACAAAAACATATGGAGATATTAGACCAGTATGGCCAACAGGAAGCAGGCGATTTGTTACAACAATTGGCAAATGCATATAAGACATACAAAAATGCAAAGGAAAACTATGAAAAAAATAGTATCTCCATGGAGGAGCGCAATCGACAATTGTCTTTTATGGAATATGAGCGAAAGGAAATTATGCAGGCCAAATTAAAGATTGGTGAAGATGAGGAATTAGAAGACACTTATCGCAGATATGCCAATGCACAACAAATTGTAGAAACCTTGCAACAGGTCTTTCAGATTACTACAGGGGGAGAAAGAGCGGTCAATGAAGAAGTAGGCAGAGCAGCGAAACATCTGTCTAAGATTTTATCCTATGATTCAAAATTAGAAGACTTGTCTGGTCAATTACAAAATATAGAAGATTTGCTGACAGATTTTCATTTTGAATTGCAAGCTTACATGGAAGATATGGAATACAATGAAACGGAGTTTCGTCAGATAGAAGAACGATTAGATTTGTACCATTCCTTGCAGGCAAAATATGGGAACACAGTGGAAGATATTTTGGCATATGCGAATCAATTGGAAGAAAAAATTCAACAGTACAAAGAATATGATATATATTTAGACAATCTCAAGAAAAGATTGGAACAGAAAGAAAAAGAATATAGCAAACTTGCGCATAAAATGACTGCAGTTCGAAAGAAAAATGGAGCTATTTTGGCTGAAGCAATCAAGGGCGCATTACTGGATTTGAATTTTTTGGATGTACAATTTGAAATTCAAGTGCAAGAAACAGAAGAAGCAGGTGCACTTGGAATGGATAGCGTAGAATTTTTGATTTCTACAAATCCGGGTGAAAAAGTAAGACCGTTAGGTAAGATAGCATCTGGTGGAGAGTTGTCTAGAATTATGCTGGCGATTAAGTCTGTGTTGGCACAACATGATCAGATGGAGACCCTGATTTTCGATGAGATTGATGTGGGTATTAGTGGTCGTACAGCACAAAAAGTATCCGAAAAAATGGCTTTGATTGCCAAACAACATCAAGTAATTTGTATTACCCATTTGCCACAGATTGCTGCTATGGCAGATTCTCATTATATCATTCAGAAAGCGGTACAAGACGATAAGACCTCTACTTCTATAGCACAGTTAGAAGAACAGGGAAGTGTAGAAGAAATAGCGAGAATTTTAGGAGGTGCAGAGATTACAGATACTGTGTTAAGTAGCGCAAAAGAAATGAAAGAATTAGCTTTTTCTTTGAAAAATAGAATAGAAGCCTAGTGTATGGGAAATAGTATAGATAAAGAGAAGAAAAAAGAGGTGGCGTCCATGGAACAGATGAAATACAAAATGCTTTATCTTATATTTCTTATAATAGATTTGTGTTTGCTTTCTACCTTGGGTATGACAAAAATACAAAAACGATTACCGCAACGTTTGTATTTATATCAACATGCAGAAGAAACCTTTGATTTTTCCTTGCCTTTACAAGGCAAAGTAGAAGCATCACAAGATACGATACAATGTACGCAGGCAAATACGCAACATGCCAATGTCCATTTAAATTTACAAGAACCTTTCTCTTTATATGCCCAAGAGAAAGGTTCTTGCATGATTCAAGTTAAGCTTTTAGGAATCATTCCCTTGAAACACATTGCGGTAAAAGTACTGGATGAGAAAGAGGTTTGTTTGGGCGGAAAAACAATAGGTATTCGTGTGGATACCAATGGTGTGTTAGTTTTGGGATTAGGGAAAATTGAAGATGCCCAGGCATATAATCAAGAACCAGCCAGAAATGTAATACAGCCGGGGGATTATATACAAAGTATAAACGGAAAAACAGTGTATACAAAAGAAGAACTTATAGGTGAATTGGCTGTGCTTCCATCGGAAAAAGTAGTATTAAAAATAAAAAGAGGAAATACACATTTGTTGGTGTCTTTGCATGCCATACGAACCAAAAACAATCAATGGAAATTAGGAATTTGGGTAAGAGATGATACGCAGGGAATTGGCACTTTGACCTTTGTTAAGAAAAATGGGCAATTTGTTGCATTGGGACATGGAATTACAGATGTAGATACGGGATTGCAGATGGAGGTCAAAAACGGCTATATATGTGATGTGGGGATCTATCATATCCAAAGAGGTGATGTGGGCAAACCGGGAGCTATTGGTGGTTTTTTGAAAAAAGAAAGGGCGAATAGACTTGGAACCATTCGGAAAAATAGTAGGGTAGGAATTATTGGAACTTGGAAAGATACCGATCAATTGGAAAACTTTCTGCCAATTGGTTTAAAGCAGCAAATTAAGATAGGAAAAGCAAAAATCATCTGTCAACTGGGTAAAAAATCAGAAAGCTATGATGTGAAAATTATAAAAAAGAATTTGGGAAGTAAAGAGAAAAATTTGGTTATTCAAGTGATAGATCCAAGATTATTAAACAAGACAGGTGGAATTGTGCAAGGAATGAGTGGAAGTCCTATTATACAAGATGGAAAATTGATAGGTGCGGTTACCCATGTATTTGTAAATAATCCCCAAAAAGGATATGGTATATTTATTGAAAGTATGTTGGAAGAAACGAATTTTTAATGCTTAATACTTCGGCTAGAGATAGTTCAAACAATGGTTAAGGGCAAACTTCCTACTTTTCAGAAGAATGAAAATGGAGTATAATATACTTAAATCAAAGTGCGGTAGGAGGGATTGCATATGAAGAAGGTTTTGTTTGTGGCATCAGAGGCATATCCATTTATGAAGACCGGCGGTTTGGCAGATGTAGTTGGTTCATTGCCAAAATATTTCGATAAGGACAGATATGATGTGCGTGTGATCATGCCAAATTATACAGCAATACCAGTAGAATTAAAAAATATCATGAAATATAAGACTCATTTTTATATGAAATTAGCTTGGAGAAGTCAATATGTAGGTGTATTAGAAGCAGAGTACGATGGCGTGAAGTTTTATTTTATTGATAATGAGTTTTATTTTAGTGGATTTCAGCCATATAATCATATATACGAAGATATGGAAAAATTTGCTTTCTTTTCCAGAGCTGTTTTGTCTGTGTTACCTTTGCTGGATTTTAAGCCGGATATTATCCATTGTCATGATTGGCAGACCGGATTGGTTCCGGTGTACATAAAGGATACATTTATGGGAGGTGAGTTATATCGCGGCATAAAAATGATTATGACCATACACAATTTGAAATTTCAAGGAATTTGGGATTTGCAAGCAGTGAAAGATATGACAGGTTTACATTCGTATTACTTTACTTCGGACAAGCTGGAGGCATATGGTAATGCAAATTATATGAAGGGTGGTTTGGTATACGCAGATGCCATTACTACAGTGAGTGAATCCTATGCAGAGGAAATTAAAACGGAATACTATGGAGAAGGGTTAGATGGATTATTACGAGCAAGAGAACAAAGTTTGACAGGCATTTTAAATGGAATTGATTATGAAATATATAATCCGGAAACAGATTCGCATATATATCAAAATTTTAATCAAAAAACCTTTCGAAAGGAAAAAATTAAAAATAAAAGAGCATTTCAGGCAGAACTGGGTTTGGCTAGAGATGACAAGAAATTTATGATAGGAATATGTAGTAGATTGACAGATCAGAAAGGGTTAGATTTGGTTGATTATGTCATTGAGGAGTTGTGTGATGAGGATACCCAACTCGTAGTGGTAGGAACGGGTGAGGCAAAATATGAGCACTTGTTCCGGCATTATGCCTGGAAATATCCAGACCGCGTTTCTGCTAATATTTATTATGCGGATCAGGTTTCGCATAAGTTATATGCCTCTTGCGATGCATTTTTGATGCCTTCTTTGTTTGAACCTTGTGGATTAAGTCAATTGATGAGTTTACGTTATGGAACTGTCCCTATCGTAAGAGAGACAGGAGGACTCAAGGACACAGTAATACCATATAACCAGTACAATGGAACAGGAACAGGTTTTTCTTTTAAGAATTATAATGCCCATGAAATGTTAAATACAGTGAGATACGCAAAATATATTTATCAGAATAAGAAGAGAGAATGGAATAAAATTGTGGATCGTGGGATGTTAATGGATTTTTCATGGCATGCATCCGCAAAAAAATATGAAAAGTTGTATGATTCCTTATGTTAAATTTGTTGGGACTTTCGTACTATTATGAGATAAGCAGATCGGTTTCATTTACAGCTTGATTTTGTAAAAATTAGATAGGAAAGTCACTGACCGGATTTTTATGCGAACCTTTCTTAAAAAGCGCTATTTGCTTACAGGGGCAGTTAAAAAAACAGGTCTGCTTTCTGACAAGCAGGCTTCTATAAAGCAAATTCTTTGACGAAATGTTGGAATATGTATAGTTGTGAAAATTGCACAAAAAAATATCTTTTTTCGAAAAAAAAGGAAGGATTCGAAAAAAAACAAAAGAATACTTGCATTTTAAGATTAGATTGTATAAAATAAAAAATGAAGTTTGTAAGAACAAACGGATTAGTGATTTACTGTTCTCACTTTAGTGGACAGACAGTATACATTAAAATCTAAAATTTAGGAGGAACTAAAAATGGCAGTAAAAGTAGCAATTAATGGTTTTGGACGTATTGGACGTCTTGCATTCAGACAAATGTTCGGTGCAGAAGGATATGAAGTAGTAGCAATCAACGATTTAACAAGCCCTAAGATGTTAGCTCACTTGTTAAAGTATGATTCTTCTCAAGGTAAGTATGAAAAAGCTGATACAGTTAAGGCTGGAGAAGATTCAATCACTGTTGATGGAAAAGAAATCAAAATCTACGCTGAAGCAGATGCTTCTAAGTGCCCATGGGGAGCTTTAAATGTAGACGTAGTTTTAGAATGTACAGGTTTCTACACATCTAAGGAAAAAGCTTCTGCTCATATTAAGGCAGGTGCTCGTAAGGTTGTTATTTCAGCACCAGCTGGAAATGATCTTCCAACAATCGTTTACAATGTAAACCACAACACATTGAAAGCTAGCGATGATGTAATTTCAGCAGCTTCATGTACAACAAACTGCTTGGCTCCAATGGCTGACGCATTAAACAAGTATGCAGCAATCCAATCTGGTATCATGTGTACAATCCATGCATACACAGGAGATCAAATGACTCTTGATGGACCTCAAAGAAAAGGTGATTTAAGAAGATCTCGTGCTGCAGCAGTAAATATCGTTCCTAATTCTACAGGAGCTGCAAAGGCAATTGGTTTAGTTATTCCAGAATTGAACGGAAAGTTAATCGGATCTGCTCAACGTGTTCCTACACCAACAGGTTCTACAACAATCTTAACAGCAGTTGTTAAGGGTAACGATGTAACAGTTGAAGGTATCAATGCAGCTATGAAGGCAGCAGCAAACGAATCATTCGGTTACAATGAAGATGAAATCGTTTCATCTGATATCGTAGGAATGAGATTTGGTTCATTATTTGATGCAACTCAAACAATGGTTTCTAAGGTTGCTGATGATTTATACGAAGTACAAGTTGTATCTTGGTATGATAACGAAAACTCATACACTAGCCAAATGGTTAGAACAATCAAATACTTCTCTGAATTAGCTTAATTTGTTTGAGACTGTGTTTGAATCGTAGAAAGCGTATTTTCTAAAAACACGTTATAGACCTAAGAAAAGGTCCGGTCTTTGGACCGGACCTTTTTTGTGTAATAGGAAATTGCGATGCAATTTCCTATTACATAAAAAACGCTCCGCGAGGATGCGCAGACCGCGGAGATGGAGTTAATTGCTGCGCAATACCGCAGTCGCGCTAGAGTTTTGCAAACAAAACTCTTTGTTCTATAACAGAAAATTGATACAGACTTGCCAAAACAGAAGAATGTTTGAGGCTTGAAATAAGGCTACCGCATTCCCACTGGCTTTAGATGGTGGGTTAAGGTGGGCTGATTATATATAGGGCAGGAACTGCCCGAATTTACGCCTGTGGAGATAGTAGGTTACGAGGTTGGCGAAGCAGGAAGCCCATTGGCTTCAGACAATGGGTAGTTCACTTGTTTAAATGGTTGCTCTTAGTAGGCTATTTGGATGCCTTGATTCGTATAGAGAAAAGTAGTGCGTGAACTCTGATATAGGAGCAACACAGCAAAGCATCATATTTAGATGCCATATAATGTATACTAGAAAGGAAAGAATATCATGTTAAATAAAAAATCAGTAGATGATATCAATGTAAAAGGAAAAAAAGTTTTAGTTCGTTGTGATTTTAACGTGCCATTGCAAGATGGAAAAATCACAGATGAGAATCGTTTGGTAGCTGCTTTACCAACAATTAAGAAATTAATTGCTGATGGTGGAAAGGTTATTTTATGCTCACACTTAGGAAAACCTAAGGGAGAAGCTAAGCCAGAATTATCATTGGCTCCTGTAGCTGCACGTTTGACAGAATTATTGGGACAAGAAGTTAAGTTTGCTGCAGATGCAACTGTTGTTGGAGAAAATGCTAAGGCTGCAGTAGCTGCAATGAACGATGGAGACGTAGTTTTATTAGAAAACACACGTTACAGAGCGGAAGAGACAAAGAATGGAGAGACTTTCTCTAAAGAATTGGCTTCTTTATGTGATGTATTTGTAAATGATGCTTTTGGTACAGCACATAGAGCACATTGTTCCAATGTTGGTGTAACAGAATATGTGGATACTGCTGTAGTTGGATACTTGATGCAGAAAGAAATTGATTTCTTAGGAAACGCTGTTAACAACCCAGAAAGACCATTCGTAGCAATTTTAGGTGGATCAAAGGTTTCTTCAAAAATTTCAGTTATCAATAACTTGTTAGACAAGGTTGATACATTGATCATTGGTGGAGGAATGGCATTTACTTTCCTTTCAGCTAAGGGATATGCAATTGGTGATTCTTTATTTGAAGCTGATTATGTAGACTATGCAAAAGAAATGATGGCAAAAGCAGAAGCAAATGGTAAAAAGCTTTTGATTCCTGTTGATACAATGGCAGCTGATAAGTTTGATAATGCAGCTAATACAAAGGTTGTAACAGATGTAGAAGGATTAGAAGCAGGATGGTTAGGTTTGGATATCGGACCTAAGACTGCAGAACTTTACGCAGATGCTGTAAAGGGTGCTAAGACAGTAGTTTGGAACGGCCCAATGGGATGTTTTGAAATGTCTAACTTCGCAGCTGGAACAATTGCTGTTGCAAAGGCTATGGCTGAAATTGACGCTACAACAATTATCGGTGGTGGAGATTCTGCTGCTGCTGCAAATCAATTGGGATTTGCTGATAAGATGACTCATATTTCTACAGGTGGTGGAGCATCACTTGAATTCTTAGAAGGTAAGGATCTTCCAGGTGTTGTTGCTGCAAACGACAAATAAGAGTTAGATTGTAAGAAAAATTCAAAGTTAGAGCAGGTTTGCGATAGCTGACCTGTTCTGCCTTTGGTATCAAAAGTTGATATAGAAAGAGGAATGAATTATGCGTAAGAAAATTATCGCTGGTAACTGGAAAATGAATAAAACTCCAAGTGAGGCAGTTGCTTTAGTAAATGAATTAAAACCTTTAGTAGCGAATGATGATGTTGATGTAGTATTTTGCGTACCTGCAATTGATATTATTCCAGCAATGGAAGCAGCAAAGGGAAGCAATATTAACATCGGTGCAGAGAATATGTACTTTGAAGAAAGCGGTGCATATACAGGTGAAATTTCACCAGCTATGCTTGTTGATGCAGGTGTAAAGTATGTTGTACTTGGACATTCTGAAAGAAGAGAATACTTTGCAGAAACGGATGAAACAGTAAATAAGAAAGTATTAAAGGCTTTCGAACATGGAATTACACCAATCATTTGTTGTGGTGAGTCTTTGGCTCAAAGAAAACAAGGTGTATATCTTGATTGGATTCGTATGCAGATTAAGATTGCATTCCAAAATGTTACAGCAGACCAAGCAAAGAAGGCAGTAATCGCTTATGAGCCAATCTGGGCAATTGGTACAGGAGAAACAGCTACATCTGATCAAGCAGAAGAAGTATGTGGCGCTATCCGTGCTTGTATCGCAGAAGTATATGATCAAGCTACAGCAGATGCTATCCGTATCCAATATGGTGGCTCTGTAAATGCTAAGACAGCAGCTGATTTGTTTGCTAAGCCAAACATTGATGGAGGACTTGTTGGTGGTGCTTCATTGAAGGCTGAGTTCGGTCAAATTGTAAATTATAAATAATAATTCGTGATTTTCGGATAAGCTGGAAGTTTACGAGAGACAGAAAGGGGTATTTTGCTTCGTATAGGCAGGATGCCCTTTTGTGTTACAGCTAAATCATAAAAAGTGATGGAGTAGCTTGAAAAAAATATAATTATTTATTATAATAAATGGAAGAAACTTAAAAGAAAATAGAAAGAAAGGAAAAGTCACAGCCTAGGAGATAGAAAGAGAAATCGAATATAGATTTTGGGATGTGATCGTGTTGAATATGAGGAAGAAACCAACTGTATTGATGATTTTAGACGGATATGGATTGAATGAAAAGAAAGAAGCAAATGCAATTGCAATGGGAAATACACCTGTAATGGATCAGTTAATGAAGGAATACCCATTTGTAAAAGGTGCTGCTAGTGGAATGGCTGTAGGTTTACCGGATGGACAGATGGGAAATTCAGAAGTAGGACATTTGAATATCGGTGCCGGTAGAATTGTATACCAAGAGTTGACTCGTATTACAAAAGAAATTCAAGATGGAGATTTTTATAAAAATCCTGCCTTGTTAAAAGCAACCAAGAATTGTAAAGAAAATAACAGTGCTTTGCATATTTTTGGTCTTCTTTCAGATGGTGGTGTGCATAGTCATAACGGACACATGTATGGTGCTTTAGAATTGGCAAAAAGAGAAGGTATCGAGAAAGTTTACTTACATGCATTTTTAGATGGTCGTGATACTGCACCAGCTTCAGGAAAAGGATTTGTAGAAGATGCATTGGCAAAGATGCAGGAACTTGGTGTAGGTAAGTTTGCAAGCGTTTCTGGACGTTATTATGCAATGGATCGCGATAATCGTTGGGATCGTGTGGAAAAAGCATATAAAGCAATTGTAGAAGGAGCAGGTGTAACAGCTACAGATGCATTGACTGCTGTACAACAATCTTACGATAAAGATGAAACAGATGAATTTGTATTACCTACTGTTATTGTGGAAAATGGCACACCTGTAGGTACTGTACAAGATAAGGATTCTGTTATTTTCTGTAATTTCCGTCCAGACAGAGCAAGAGAATTGACGCGTGCCTTCTGTGCTGAAGATTTTGATGGATTTACTCGTGAAGGTGGACGTAAGAATACAACATTTGTAGTATTTACAGAATATGATGCTACAATTCCAAATAAAGAGGTAGCATTCCATAAGGTAGAGATTACTAATACATTAGGAGAATATCTTGCTAAGAATGGTAAAACACAACTTCGTACTGCAGAGACAGAAAAGTATGCCCATGTTACGTTCTTCTTTAATGGTGGTGTAGAAGAGCCAAATAAGGGAGAAGAACGTTTGTTGGTTAAGTCACCAGCAGTTGCTACTTATGATTTGCAACCAGAAATGAGTGCGCCAGAAGTATGTGATGGCTTGGTAAAGGCAATTAAATCAGATAAATATGATGTGATTATTATAAACTTCGCAAATCCAGATATGGTAGGTCATACCGGAGTACAGGAAGCTGCAATTAAGGCTGTTGAAACAGTAGATGTTTGCATTGGTAAAGCAGTAGAAGCATTGAAAGAAGTGGATGGTCAGATGTTTATTTGTGCAGATCATGGTAACTGCGAGCAGTTAGTGGATTATGAAACTGGTGCACCATTTACCGCACATACAACAAACCCAGTACCATTTATTTTGGTAAATTATGATTCTGCATATACATTACGTGAAGGTGGATGTTTGGCTGATATTGCACCAACATTGTTAGAAATGATGGGAATGAAACAACCAGCAGAAATGACAGGAAAATCTTTATTAATCAAGAAATAATCATAAAGTGATTGCGTAATTTGTCAAGATGTGGTATGATGTGTAAATGAGTTTGTAATTAGGAGGTGTGCTAAGTGCTAGCAACAATTAAGACATTATTGACGATTGTGTATATTTTGGTCTGTGTTGGGTTGACTGTGATTGTATTAATGCAAGAAGGTAAAGATGCAGGATTATCAGCAATTACTGGTGGTGCGTCAGGTGGCTCAGACACATATTGGAGTAAGAATAAAGGTCGTTCTGCAGAAGGTGCTATGAAGAAAGGTACAACTGCATTGGCTGTTTTGTTTATTTTACTTTCGATTGTTTTGAATTTACAAGTTTGGTAAGATGATAAGAACGTTGTTTTGCGCTGTGCGTAAAACAACGTTCTTTTTACTTTAAAAGTATTTTCCGTAGTCAACAGAATGCATGCTTGCATGCGATTCACTTTCCTGCATTGTGGTGCCTGTGAAGCAGGCATGTCTGCATTCGTGTTTTGCAGGTGAAATTCTTAGTTCTGTAGTGGAAAATGCTGAGAAAAAATGATGAAATTTACAAAAAACATGATATAATATAGATAAGATACAAATAGAGAAAATAGAAAAGGGGGCGTGTTATGATGTTGGATACAATATTGTTGGAGGAAAAGAAAAAACTTGTATACGGGTTTATTTCGGAAAAACATTACCGACCTATTAAAGTGAAGGAAATCATGAATCTGTTTCAAGTACCTAGAAATGAAAGAGATGATTTTAGACAAGTGATTGATTCGTTGATTACAGATGGTAAGATTACGATTGATTCTAAGGGAAAAGTGAAACCAGTTCAAGGTAATATTAAGGTAGGGGTATTTTGTGGTACACAACGTGGGTATGGATTTGTTGTCTTTGAAGGAGAGAAAGAAGATGTATTTATTCCGGAGAATGCCACAAAAGGTGCTTTGCACAATGATGTAGTGCAGGTTGATGTGAGCCAGGAACGAACAGGCAAACGATTAGAAGGACGCATTGTGGGAATTTTGGAACGTGGTACAGAAGTCGTTGTGGGAACCTTTACCAAGAACAAAAATTATGGATTTGTCGTGTCGGATAATATGAAATTTGCAAAGGATATTTTTATTCCGAAAGAGTATTGCAAAAATGCAGTGACAGGACATAAAGTAGTTGCCCAGATTACGAATTATGGAGATAATGGAAAGAATCCGGAAGGGAAGATTGTGGAAATACTTGGTCATATCAATGATCCTGGAGTGGATATTCTTTCTATTGTACGAGCTTATAATTTGCCGGAAGATTTTCCAGATGGAGTTATGAATCAGGTGGAAACAGTGCCTGCAGAAGTGCCAGAAGAAGATAAAGTTGGTAGGGAAGATATTCGGGAATTGATGATGGTGACCATCGATGGCGAAGATGCGAAAGATTTAGATGATGCGGTATCACTCACCAAAGAAGGAGATATTTATAAATTGGGTGTGCATATTGCTGATGTTTCTCACTATGTGACTGAAGGCTCGCCACTTGATGTGGAAGCAATCAAGAGAGGAACCAGTGTTTATTTGGTGGATCGCGTTATTCCTATGTTGCCACATGCTTTGTCTAATGGTATCTGTTCTTTGAATGCAGGTGTCGATCGTTTGGCCTTGAGTTGTTTTATGGATATCGATAAGAATGGTGTAGTGGTAGACCATAGAATCTCTGAAACCTTGGTTAGAATTAACAAGCGTATGTCTTACACACAGGTAAAGAAGGTTATAGAAGAACATGATGAGAAAACCATCAAAGAGAATGAAGCGTTAGTACCAATGTTTTATTTGATGGAAGAGTTGGCAGATATTTTGCGTGAAAAGAGAAAAAAACGTGGTTCTATTGACTTTGATTTTCCGGAGAGTAAGATTGAATTGGATGCCAAAGGTCGTCCAACATCTGTAGCACCATATGAAAGAAGCAAAGCAAACAAAATTATAGAAGATTTCATGTTGATTGCCAATGAAACGGTTGCAGAAGAGTTCTTCTGGAGAGAGTCACCATTTGTTTATCGTACCCATGAAGAGCCGGATCCGGAAAAAATACAAAAGTTGGGTGCTTTTATCAATAATTTTGGCTATACGATAAAAATCAGTCAAGAAGAATTGCATCCGAAAGAGATACAAAAATTAATCAATAAAATTGAAGGCAGCAAGGAAGAAACCTTGATTAGTAGACTGACATTACGTTCTATGAAGCAAGCACGTTATACGACAGGTTGTGAAGGGCATTTTGGCTTGGCAACGAAGTATTATTGTCATTTTACTTCTCCAATCCGTCGATATCCGGATTTGCAAATTCACAGAATTATCAAGGAGAGTTTGCAGGCAGGCTTATCGAAAAAAAGAAAGGAACATTACGAAAAGATTTTGCCAGAGATTGCACAACAGTCTAGTCAATTGGAGCGTCGTGCAGATGAAGCAGAACGCGAAGTAGAAAAAATGAAAAAGGCTGAGTATATGAAGCAATTTATTGGACAAACTTTTACTGGTGTTATTTCTGGAATGAGTACTTGGGGCATGTATGTTGAATTACCAAACACATGTGAAGGTATGGTGCATGTGACTTCTTTGAAGGATGATTATTACTATTATGATGAAGAACAATATATGTTAGTAGGAGAGCACACCAAGCATACTTACAAGTTAGGAGAAAGCGTTGAAATAGTGGTGGTTGGAGTTGACAAATTAACCAGAACCATTGATTTTGAAATTCCATCAGAGGATGCAGAGGTGGTTGATTGGAAGCAGGAAAGAGAAAAAGACAAAAAGATCATAGATTTATATACACCAAGTCCGGATGAAATTGCCAAAGCAAAAGAGATGGTGGAAAAGAAATTTGCCGAAAAGAAAAAGAAGGCGAAAGAAAAGTAATAGCAAGGAATAAATGTAGCCGTTTTGCTCATCCGTGAAACGGTTACATGATGTATATAGGGTAGAAAATATTCCTATGGATATTTTTTAGATAAAAAGAAGTAATGTTGTAAGAGGAAGAAATAATGGGAAAAGAATCGAAAAAATTAATTGCAAATAATAAAAAAGCGAGACATGATTATTTTATTGAAGATACGTATGAAGCGGGGATTTCTTTACACGGTACGGAAGTGAAATCATTGCGTATGGGAAAATGCAGTGTGAAGGAATCTTTTGTTCGTGTAGAAAAAGGAGAGGTGTATATCTATAATATGCATATTAGTCCCTACGAAAAAGGAAATATTTTTAATCGAGATCCTTTGCGGGTGAAGAAATTATTGTTGCACAAATATGAAATTAATAAAATTATGGGACAAATGCAACAAAAAGGATATACCTTGGTTCCATTACAGGTATACTTTAAAGGAAGTCTTGTGAAAGTGGAAATTGGTCTTGCAAAAGGTAAAAAATTATATGATAAGAGACAAGATATTGCCAAAAGAGATCAAATGCGAGAAGCAGAAAAACAATTTAAAGCCAAAAATATGCGGTTTTAGCTTGTGTGTGATATTCTTGGTGGGAAAGATTCGTTGCGTATAATCCAAAGGCAACATTATCTGATAATAGACACCTCCATCATTTGATGGAATTCGTATAACATACTGGGACATTTTTCTTTGTGGTATACTAAGACATTATCACATATGGTTCATAAGGTTCATAAAATAATGAACGCGGATATTGACATTAAAATGAAAATATGGTATCATTGTCTGAAATTATAAAGTGTTTGTAACTTTATATATGATTTAAAAAAACGAATAGAAAGAGAGCTTGCAGATGCAATTTACTTTCTGTTTGTTACCTACAACTCATGGGGTTGTAATGGTTTCGACGGGGATTTAGAAACTCGAGCAGCTATCCGTGGCTCTGGGACCACGTAAAAACCTGGATTAAATATAAACGCTGAAGAAAATTTAGCATTAGCTGCCTAAGGGCGGCTTGTCAATCCTGAGTTTCCTGCGACTTAGGAATTGGCATCAAACTTGCAGGGCACCTTATCTATTAAGCTTTGCGTAGGTAAGAGATAATATGAAGCTACTGAAATCTAAAGGGTGTTAATTCTCGTTAGATGGAGGGAATGTCAAATAATTAACTGTGATAGGAGATACTGGGGTGGAAGGATTTTCGGACGCGGGTTCAACTCCCGCCAGCTCCACTAATATTAGTGCAGATATTGTAAATAAAGAAAAGACTGTCGCTATTAGAAAATTTTATACAGAATTTGGTATATATCATAAGATATACGAATTATGTATTTGATTTTCTTGTTGTGACGGTCTTTTTTTGTTATACTATAATTGAACACTTAAACGGTTTGAGTAAGTAGCCCGATGGGGTGGATTATGGAGAGAGAGCTCCTGCGAACAGGAGCTCAAAGTATGAAAAAATGAAAAAAAGTTAATTGGTAATGAACCATACAACCATAGTATAGAGAGAAATTGTGATAACAATGTGATTAAAATATGAAAAAAGAGTGGAAATAGATGGAATGTAGGAAGTAGCGTGTAATTATAGAAATATGACAAATGCTGGATGAACAGATGCTTATAGAATAGGAAAGAGGGGTAATATGACAGAGAAAAAATGGTTTATAGCAGGTTATGTTTTTCAATCAGAAGAGGCATATCGCATTGCTAAACAAGAGTCAGAATCAATTATATATATCAAGTCACATACAAATTTGCAGGATATGAAGCAGGTTTTGAAATTGTATAATAAAGCGGTAGAAGGAAATATGTTTCAAACGGTGATTGGATATGAATTTCTGCATCAATTGTATGCGATTTTGGTAAAAAATAAAGTAATGGAACCACAATATTTGCGTCCTATTGCGGTTAGATTTCAACCACAAAGAGAGGCGTTGCCAGAGGATATTCAAGCGGCAAACAAACGAGGAGAGCAGTATCGATATTTGTACGAAAATGCGTTGGTGCAAAGAAGAAATAGTAGAATTGTGACAACCTTTTTAGCAGGATTGATCCTTGCTATGATTGTTATGGTTTATTTCAATTATAGAACATATGATGAAAATGCAATTCTAGATAAATATGCAAGTTGGGAACAAAAACTGGAAGAAAGAGAACAGGCAGTTCGTGAGAAAGAGAAAGCGTTGCATATAGATGTGGAAGAGTCACAGGAACAGGGTGAGAAACAAGGGGAACAATAGAATTTTGAACAAGAAATGGTGACAAGTATTTCACATTTTACACATATATTTTTGATAGAATTTATTATAAGAATTGAGCTGAATAGATGTTTTTGAAAAAACAATCTCCATGAGATTTACCTAATGTAGAAAAGAATTTGACGTGTAAGATTTTTTAGTTAGTTTTGAATTGGTATAGATGTGTGATTTGGTTTGCTCAGTGATAGATGGTAAAAAGGTGGAATATAGGAGGTACACAATATGGAAAAATTAAAAATTATGGTAGTAGACGATGAAAGCAGAATGCGAAAATTGGTAAGAGATTTCTTGGAAAAGAAGGGGTATGCCGTAATTGAAGCCCAGGATGGAGAAGAAGCAGTAGATAAATTTTTTGAAACGAATGATATTGCACTTATTATATTAGATGTTATGATGCCAAGAATGGATGGATGGCAGGTTTGTCGTGAAATTCGTGGATATTCGAAAGTACCTATTATTATGTTGACAGCAAAAAGTGATGAGAAAGATGAGCTGCTGGGTTTTGAATTGGGAATTGATGAATATATTTCGAAACCGTTTAGTCCTAAAATATTAGTTGCCAGAGTAGAAGCTATTTTGCGTAGAACCAATAACGCAGCAGATGAAAACATGGAAATAGGAGGAATATTGATCAATAAAACTGCCCACGAAGTGACTGTGGATGGAAAAGTGATCGAATTGAGTTACAAAGAATTTGAACTATTATCCTATTTTGTTACCAATGAAGGTGTGGCTTTATCCAGAGAAAGAATATTGAATAATGTTTGGAACTATGACTATTTTGGTGATGCCAGAACCATCGACACCCATGTAAAAAAATTGCGTAGTAAGTTAGGAGAAAAAGGTGAATGTATCAAAACGATTTGGGGTATGGGCTACAAATTTGAAATAAAATAGTAAATTGATTTCAGTCGGAGAAGAATGCTTTCTTTAAATAAAGTGTAGGGAGAAACTATAATAAACTCGTCTCAGTCGGGCTTGCAAGCGCCGGCTGAGATAAACGTGTCCCGGAGATGCGCAGGAATTTGCAACATTACCCTCTTTATAGTTGTGAAAAGTGCAATATCCATTGCACAGATGTTGCGGAAACAGTGAAAACGACTTCGAAATTCTTGTGGATCAAAAGACTCTGCACGTACGTGAGATAGAAAAGGAGTGAATATACGGATGTTTTTGAAAACAAGGGGGAAATTTAATACAATTCGTACAAAACTTATTTATGTTGTATCAGCCTTGTTGCTTGGTACTTTTTTGTTATGTTGGCTTTGCAATCAGTTGTTTTTACCGGGCTTTTACAAAAAAGAAAAGTGTAAGCAATTGCGCACAGTATATACAAGTATACAAGAATTGGTGGAGCAGCAGGAAAAAGAAGAAGCAGACACTTCGGATGTGCAAGAAAATGCAGATGCTACGAATTTGCTTACAGGGACTGAGAGTAGTGATCTTTCAAGTATTTGGATTTTTCGACAACAGGCAATTATCTATAAAATGTTACAAACTTTGGAAATTACAATAGCACAAAATGATGTGGAGTTAAGTGAAACCACAGCATTGGGAATTGAAAAATTAAGTGCGGATAATAATGTTAATGTGTATATTATAGGTAATTGGGAATGTTATTATTCTCAAAATGGTCCTCGTTATATTGGAAACATATTGTATCCGGTAGATGGAGAAGAAAAAAAGGATAATTCTCCGGAGGAAGATCGTGTTTTACAACAATTTGGACAAAATTATAACGATCCTTCTGATGAAGTGAAGAAAGAAAAGAAAATCAAATCTACAGTATTATACAAAACAGATACCTATAAAATTGTAAAAGTGCATGACAATAGATTGGATTCGGATTATTTGGAGTTGTTAGGGGATATTCAAATTGAAAATACCAAGGCAACGATGTATATGAGATGTAATTATGAAGGAATACAGGAGAGTATCCAATTATCCAATCGATTTTTGTTTTATGAGATGTTGGTATCCATGATGGTTGGAATTTTCTTGATGTTTTGGATTAGTGACAGTTTTACGAAACCAATTCGTGAATTGTCATCTATTGCAAAAGAAATGTCAGAGTTGAAATTTGAAACGAGATATGCGGGAAATCGTCACGATGAAATTGATCGTTTGGGGCAAAGTATCAATGTGCTTTCGGAAAAATTAGAGGAAACGATTTCGGAATTAAAGGCGGCAAACAATGCTTTGCAATCAGACATAGAGAATAAAATTCAAGTAGATGAAATGCGAAAAGAATTTTTGTCCAATGTTACACACGAATTAAAAACGCCAATTGCCTTGATTCAAGGGTATGCAGAAGGGTTAGAGGATAATATCAATGATGATGCGGATAGTAGGGAATTCTATTGTGATGTCATTATTGATGAAGCCAATAAGATGAATAATATGGTAAAAAAATTATTGAATCTGAATCAGATTGAATTTGGTAAGGAGCAAATTGAATTTGAAAGATTTGATATTACCGCAGTTATACAGTCTGTGCTAAATTCTAATCGTTTGTTGATGGAGCAGAAAGAAGTTACCTTACAGTATGAACAAAAGAAGCCAGTGTATGTATGGGCAGATGAATATATGATGCAGGAGGTATTTACTAATTATATCAGTAATGCCTTGAATCACATTGATGGAGAACGTAAGATCCATGTTTGGTTACAAAAAGAAAAAAATGTGGTTCGCGTTTCGGTAGCCAACACAGGTCAGCAAATTCCGGAAAATGAATTGGATAAGGTCTGGATTAAGTTTTACAAAGTAGATAAAGCAAGGACACGGGAATATGGCGGAAGTGGAATTGGATTATCTATCGTAAAGGCCATTATGAATTCTATGCACCAAGAATGCGGTGTATACAATACACCAGATGGCGTGACTTTCTGGTTTGAAATGGATATGCAGGATAATGCGGTATCCATGTGTAGTGAAAAATAGCTATATGCGTAAAAAGATTCATTTGTACTGAAAAAGGAGATACAGATGTGTAGGGCGAAACGGTTTATTCCATGTTATCATGGATGCGCTTGTTTTGTCCTTTTTCTTTTGTCAGGAAAATTAAGTATACTAATCTAAAACAAAAATCATAGAAAAAAATTGCGTTTATGAAAAAAAATTGTTATAATGATAAGAAGAGGGTAAAGAATTTGTGATATTGTGAAATGATTAGCTACAGGGTCTAATTGTATTTACGAATACAGACAACTGTGAGAGACACTGACTTTTATATATCACGGTAATTGTTAGCTAGTTATATAGGTTTACTCGGAAAAAAGTGCGAGGGGGAAGAATTATGAGAAAGATAACAAGGGGTTTGGCATTGGTATTGGTAGGAATGACATTGTCTGGTTGTGGGAAAAATATTGTGTTAAATGAAAAACAGACAGGTGAGGTTGCAGAATATTCTACGGGATTGACTTTAAAGTATGCCAGAAATTATACAGATGTTTTGATTTATAGTACAGAGGTGCCAGAGGCTACAGCAGAACCGGGGGCTGATGAGAATCAAAGTACCCCGAATCCAAATGAAGCTACTTCGACGGATAATCCGGGAACAGAGGGAGAAACAACAGGAGCACAGATTTTGGATGATATATACAAGGTGAAGGGAATTCAATTTTCTGTAAAAGGTGTAGATACTATGCAGACTTTTAAGGAAAGTGCAAATGCTGGTTCGGCTCTTTATGCAAAAAAAGGAAATAAGTTAGCCATTGTTTCTGTAAAAATGCATAATACATTGAAAAAAGAAAAAAGAGTATACTTGTTAGAAAAAGGAGTCAATTATAATCTACGATTAAAAGATGGTTCTACGTACGATGCAGAGTTATCTATTATGAATTCTGACCTGAACTTTTATAATGGAAAGGTTGCAGCAGGAAAGAGTAAAATTGGTAATTTGTTTTTTCAAATACCCAAGAAGGCTAGTTTGAAAGGTGCGCAACTCTTAGTTACAGGTGACAATGGTGAATTGACGGTTGATTTACCATAAGATACTTTTTGGTTAATTCTTCACCGGTGCTACATTTTTATTAGGGGTGTATGATGATTGCGCAGAAGTCAGATTTATGTAATGTTTAGTTATTTAGAACGAGTGTTTTACTAGAGCATGTTAGAAAGAGGTTTGAAGATGGAATTTGTAGAAAGAAAGAGAACAGTGTTTTTAGGCTTGCCAATTTGTTTTACAAAATATTGCATTAGCGAGGAAAAAATCAATGTGAAAACTGGTTTGTTAAATACGACGGAAGATGACGCATATATGTACAAAGTGCAGGATGTGCGTTTGAAACGAAGCCTATTTGAACGTTTAGTAGGGATTGGCACTGTCGTTTGCTATACGGGAGATATTACACATCCGGAATTGAAAATTGAGCATGTAAAAAATGCGGAAGCAATCAAAGATTTTATTATGAAGACTTCGGAAGAAGCCAGATTAAAAAGAAGAACAATACATACCATGGATATTGATGGTGATGGCGATCATTTGCATGCATAAGTGGAGGACGATAGCAAGGTTTTTTGCATTTAGTTTTAGGATATGACAATCATATGTATGTATCGTGGATGGATGAAAGGGTTATTAGATCAAGAATAAGACATAGCTAATATTGTTGTAGGTATTTGGTATAGTATGGATGATATTTGCTAGTGTGTTCTTGGTTTAATAGCCTTTGTTGTTTGATTAAAACAAAAAACTATTGACAAATACGTGGATATATGTTTTAATTATGAAGTATGCCGCACAGCGAGGTTTAAGTTTTGCAGTAGCAAACACCGTAGTTGGCGAGTAATGATAATAGGAGGTGCCATATGTACGCAATTATAGCAACAGGTGGTAAACAGTACAAAGTAGCCGAAGGCGATATCATTAATGTAGAAAAACTTGGAGTAGCAGCTGGTGAAAATGTAACTTTTGACCAAGTTTTAGCTGTGAATGACGGTAGCTTAAAAGTTGGACAACCAACAGTAGCAGGTGCAACTGTTACAGCTTCTGTAGTAAAAGAAGGAAAAGCTAAGAAAGTTATTGTTTACAGATATAAGAGAAAAACTGGATATCACAAGAAAAACGGTCATAGACAACAGTATACACAAGTTAAGATTGAAAAAATCAATGCTTAATTTTGTTGAAGTTTGTATGACTTATGATTACAGTTCATGTAAGCAAACAACAAGACGGTGTGCCTAAACAATTTTGTATGGATGGACATGCAGGATTTGCAGAATATGGCAATGATATTGTGTGTGCAGCTGTATCAGCATTGTTTATTAACACTGTGAATGCAATCGAGACGTTTACGGAGGATCCATTTCAGTTAGAGATGGATGACAAGAAAGATCGGATTGTATTGCAGATGTCGGGAGAAATTCATGATGGTAGTGCAATTTTATTGCGTGCCTTATTATTGGGTTTAGACGGCATTCAAGAGGAATATGGTGAAGAATATATTCGTATAATTTGTAAATAAGCATCAGGGAGGTGTAGAGATATGTTAAAGATGAACCTTCAATTATTCGCTCATAAAAAGGGTGTTGGTTCTACAAAGAACGGTAGAGATTCAGAATCTAAGAGATTAGGTGCTAAGAGAGCAGATGGACAGTTCGTTTTAGCTGGAAACATTTTATACAGACAACGTGGAACAAAGATTCATCCAGGCGTTAACGTTGGACGTGGCGGGGATGATACATTGTATGCTTTGGTTGACGGTGTTTTGAGATTCGAAAGAAAAGGTAGAGACAAGAAGCAAGCTTCTGTTTATCCAGTAGAATCAAAATAATTTTTAAATGATTGACACCCCAAATAAATGGTTTGAAAACAGATTCATTTATTTGGGGTGTTTTCATTATATGTAACTGTACACATAGGTAAAGTAAGGAGGCATTATGTTTGCAGATAGCGCAAAAATTTACATTCGCTCTGGTAAGGGTGGAGATGGAAAAGTGAGTTTTCGCCGAGAGTTATTTGTGGCTGCAGGTGGTCCGGATGGTGGAGACGGTGGTCGTGGCGGCGATTTGATCTTTGAAATTGACGAGGGCTTGAATACGCTGAATGATTTTCGACATGTAAGAAAATATTTTGCTAGTGATGGTGAGCCTGGTGGCGCAAGAAAATGTCATGGTGCAGATGGACAGGATATGGTTGTAAAAGTCCCACCTGGTACAGTGATTAAAGATGCGGAAACCGGAAAAGTGATTACAGATATGAATTATGAAAATCCGAGAGAAATCGTTTTGAAAGGTGGACGTGGAGGAAAAGGTAATCAACATTATGCAACACCGACCATGCAAGTGCCTAAATATGCACAACCTGGAAAACCTGGAACAGAGCTTACTGTAATTTTGGAGTTGAAAGTGATTGCAGATGTAGGTCTTGTGGGCTTTCCAAATGTAGGTAAATCAACATTTTTATCACGTGTAACCAATGCAAAACCTAAGATTGCAAATTATCATTTTACTACATTAAATCCTAATTTGGGGGTTGTTGATTTGGGAGATGGTGATGGTTTTGTGATTGCGGATATTCCTGGATTGATTGAAGGGGCATCGCAAGGTATTGGATTAGGACATGAGTTTTTGAAACATATAGAGAGAACGAAAGTCATGATTCATATGGTTGATGCGGCTTCCACAGAGGGACGTGACCCAATTGCAGATATCAAAGTAATCAATGCAGAATTGGCATCTTACAATGAACAGTTGGCAAAACGCCCACAAGTAATAGCTGCAAATAAGGTTGATGTCTTTTTCGGAGATGAAGGCAACGATGTGATCCAATTGTTGAAAGAAGAATTTGAACCACAAGGAATGAAGGTATTTCCTATATCAGCAGTTAGTGGAAAAGGCGTGAAAGAATTGCTTTATTATGTGAGAGAACAATTGATGGAAATCGGAGATGAACCAATTGTCTTTGAAAAGGAATTCTTTGTAGATTCTCTGCAATTGCAGGATGAGCCATATACTGTAGAAGTAGACGAAGAAGGATATTATGTGGTAGAAGGTCCTCGCATTGAAAAAATGTTGGGATATACAAATTTGGATTCTGAAAAAGGCTTTGAATTTTTCCAAAAGTTTTTAAAAGAAAATGGTATTTTGGAAAAGTTGGAAGAGTTAGGAATTGAAGATGGAGATACTGTACGAATGTATGGTCTGCAATTTGATTACTATAAGTAAACAGGTATGGCTGTTTCGCAGTCACCACAATATATGAAAGTAAATTGCCTGCGAGCATGCATTCTGTTGACTATGGAAAATACTTTCAAAGTAATTAGGGGAACCAGAATGAAACAAAAAAAGAAATGGAAAAAATTTAAACAAGTATTTTTTACAACAATAACAAATGAAAAACAAGATGTGATAGATGATCGAAAAATTATGGCTGTAGTCATTGCTGCAGTTACGTTGACTTGCATGTGGACATTATGGAAAAGTACACAAAAAATGGTACAACCTGCTTTGTTGGTTTCAACAATTTTATTGGCATTTACTTTTATTGTATGTGGGACAATATCGGTTGTAAAACCGAATAGACAAAGGTTAACAGGTGTGATTTCCAGTGTTGCCATTGCAGTGGTTTTTACTTTGTATACTTTTTATGGTTTTAATCAAGGATTTGCTTTGTTATGGTCACTCATGGTTCCGTATGCATCTATGACAGTGATTGGTTTATTGGATGGAGCCATTGTAACCATGTATCTTTGTATCTTGTTCTTTGTTTACTTTTGGACACCATTACATGCCATGTTTTCTACCTCCTATTCGGAGGTTTACTGTAGCAGATTTCCAATGTTGTTTTTTTTATGCTCTGTTGTATCTTTATATACAAACTATAAGTTGAAACAGGCAAAATTACATCAATATAGGGAAAAGGAACGTTTGAAAGTTGCAATCGAAGAAGAACGAAGAAAAATTGGTAAAATTACAATGCAAACCATTATTTCTATTAGTAATGCAGTGGATGCCAAGGATTCCTATACAAAAAAACACTCTGAACGAGTGGCAAAATATTCTAAAATTATTGCAAATGAACTAAGATGGTCTAAAAAAGAACAAGAAAATTTATATAATATGGCACTTCTGCATGATATTGGAAAAATTGGAGTACCGGATGCAATTTTAAATAAGCATGGCCAGTTAACAGATGAAGAGTTTCCGCAGATTAGAAAGCATCCTGTGATTGGTGGTCAAATTTTAAAGGATTTTACCATTGCAGAAGATTTGTCGGTAGGTGCTTTTTATCATCATGAACGTTTTGATGGAAAGGGTTATCCGCAAGGATTAAAGGGAGAGGAAATTCCAATCGAAGCAAGAATTATTGGAATTGCAGATTCTATTGATGCTATGAATTCTGATCGTGTATATCGCGGGAAAAAGGATATATCTTATATTTTGGAACAGCTGGAAGCTGGAAAGGGAACCCAATTTGACCCTAATATTGACGAAATCGTAATTGCGCTGATTAAAAAAGGGAAATTGCGATTAGATATATTTTGACCATGTGGATTGCGTTTTGCGTGAAAGATTGCATATATAAAGAAAAATAGAATATGTAAAGAAAAATACTTGACACATAAAAAAAAATAGTTTATACTACCATCTGTAAAGAAAAATGCTTTACAGGTGGTGTTTTTTTATGAATGCAGATTTAATACAAAAGAATACTGATGCGTTGGAACAAATTGTGGAAATGTCACTCTTGTTTGATTTTTATGGCAATTTGTTAAAGGAACATAAGCGTGCTGTTTTTGAGGATTATATCTGTAATGATTATTCTCTCAGTGAAATTGCTACGCAACAAGGAATTAGCAGGCAAGGTGTTCATAATATTGTGAAGAGTTGTAGTAAGGAGTTAGCGCATTATGAGGCTACCTTACATTTGATTGAGAAATTTCACAATACAAAGGAGCATGTAAATCAGATTCATGAGATTGCAAAGCATATACGTAAGACTAGAAATATAGATGATATAGAACA
>JAFORL010000179.1 GCA_017393285.1 Lachnospiraceae bacterium | reverse complement strand
TCAACTAAGCGTTCGGTCATACTACTATAACTATTCAGGAATTTATCTAATGTTTCTGTAAATGAAACAACTGCACATTCAGGATTTTGGCAATCAAATTCATAAAGCTTGATATCAAGATATACCCGTTTTCCCAAAATGGGTATATCTTGTACTTTTCTATGATGAGTCGTGTGAATTTTTGTATTGGAAATACCACATTTAGGGCAATTGCAGCTAGTAGTGTCTGTATGAAATGATAAATGCATTTCATTATCTCCAATTTGTGAATCTTTCAACACTAAATTCGCAGGATAAAACTTTTCGATAGTTAATGATTTATTTGCGTATTCTGCCATGTAAAAAATCTCCTTGTTTTGTAAAATTCCATGTAAATAATATAACACTTTAACTACTGGTATTCTATCATTTTGCACGAAATGTTGCGGAAGAACCTTAAAATTATACACTAACTTACACGTTCCAAAAGAAAACAAGCCATACTTTTTTTGTATAGCTTGTCTTCTTTAAAACACTATTTAATACGATAACTAAATGTCTTGCTGGTACTACCTAATTTATCTTTTACCGTCAATGTAATCTTGTATTTTCCAGCCTTGGTTGGTTTCCACTTGTAAGTCTTGCTTGTTTTGAAACCGGTATTTACTGTTGTCTTACCGCTACGTTTAATCACAAACTTATATTTTACGCTTCCTGTGGTTCCAGTTGCCTTAGCTGTCAAGCGAATCACTTTTTTCTTCTTCTGTGGAGATTTCTTATTCGCTGTCATACTCACCTTCATGCCGGAAATCACATAATCCATCTTACTTGTCTTTGTGTTATTATACTTATCTGTAACTGACACAAATAATTTATAGGTTCCAGCAGTTTTTGGTGTCCATACACAAGTATTTTTTTCACTGCCAGCTTGGATTACCTGTTCTACTGTACTATTGCCTTTTACATAATAAAATTCATAGGTATATGGCGCTGTTCCACCTTCTGCCTTTGCCTCTAATTGAATGGCTGTTCCCGCCTTTTGTGGAGAAGCTACATTAGCAGCAAAAGCTTTGATTGTCAAATTCACTGCACCAGCAGAAGCAACACTTGCATTGCTGTTTGTATTTGTATTTACAGTAACATTTGTATTATTGTTGTTTGTATTTGAAGTGTTACCAGGTGTAACGTTTGCACCGCCATTGTCAATGTTGGATCCTGAATTAGAACTGCTACCTGGTGCATTGCCAGTTCCCGGTGTTTGATTTGTTCCACCATTTTGTTCATTACTAGTTCCCGGTGTTTGGTTTGTTCCACCATTTTGTTCACTGCCAGTTCCCGGTGTTTGACTTGTTCCACCATTTTGTCCATTACCAGTTCCCGGTGTTTGACTTGTTCCACCGTTTGCATTGTTGGTTCCTGGTGTCTGATTTGTTCCACCATTTGCATTACCCGAATCCGGTACCTGTGTAGGAATTGGAGCATTGGTCACTGCGTTTGGTCCAGCTGTCACAACTGTACCTTGAGAACTTGCAGTCAAATTGATTGTCTGGGTCTTTGTGGTATTATCCTCATCATGCGCCTGCACAGAAACCTTTACAGTATACGCACCATCTTCCGTAGGTGTAAAATCCCAACTATTATTCTTGGTATAATAATGATCTCCTACATAAGTGCCATTGTGGGTAATATCATAACGATAATAAACCACACCATCCCCTATGCTACTTGTTGCATCTACTGTGATGGTTTGTTTTTGTCCTGTCAAAATATTTGTGCCATCTGCCGGTGTAATACTGTTGATTTGAATACTATTCGTAACCGGTGCCTGCGTTGCAGGTGTTTCTGAAACAACCGGTGCTGTGGTAGCTATTGGAGCTGGGGTATCACCTCCACCTCTTGGATCCGATGTATAAAACTCTCCATCCATATACCAATATTCACCAGAAGGTTTCACTACATCGTTTGCCGTAATCTTGGATTCATCTGCCAATGTAATCAGAAATCCCTCACAATCTCCTTCCCAGAAATACCAGCCATCTCCTTCCTCTGTCATAGCATTTCCAGGCCAAGCTCCATTTAGCGCTTTTTCGGTTTCTGTCCAGGCATGTAAATGTAAAGCCTCCCCCTTGGCATGTAACTTGATATGTGCCACCTCTGCATTTTGTTGGGTTGCTTCTTGCACAATTTCCACTGTCTGTGCCTGCGTCAATGGTGCTGTACCCCAAATCGTCGTCGTTGCCAAAGTCAATGCCAAGGCACTGCTAAATAATCTTAACTTATTTTTTTTCACGTTTATTCCTCCTAATTCTTCTGCCAGTCTACACATTCAAGTATCCGCCCCACGAGACCTGACGCGAAACCTTGATCCTGTCCAACTGTCCAACTGTCCAACTTCCTTGCATAGAAGTAACAAGCATCACACCTGCAAGGACACCACTGAACAATGTCTTTTGCAGTCTTTTATTCAACACGTTACTACCTCTTTTTTCTTATACTATTTTATAATATTTTTGTAACAAAATCAATATTCATTTAATATTTCATATGCAACTTTGACAATTTAGACAAGTTAACAGACTTATTCTTGTAAGGATTACACAAAAATAGGCCATCGTATCTTTCTCACAAACCATAGAATCACAAGAATATACTTTCCCGTTTATTGTGTATGCAAGTAAAAATACGACAACCTATTCTTTATTGTGCTTTCTTGGCAACAGCCACAGCCAAAGCCCCCGGTCCTATATGACAGGAAACGCTCAAGGAAAGTGGATTAACCTCCACCTCTACACCCGGGTAAATCGCCTGTATCTGTGCTTTCAAATCTTCAGCGCCTATTGCATTTTGGGAATGCACTACGCCAAAATGTAATTGTTCTAAATCAGAATCAAAACGCTGTTCCACATCTTTTTTCAACGCCTCAAGCATAAGATTCACACCTTGTTTTGTAGTTCTCGCTTTTCCAAAGGTATCCAACTTCTCCCCTTGAATTTGCAAAACCGGTTTGATCCGCAAGATAGTTCCCAGGGCAGCAGCGGCTGGTGTCAATCTTCCGCCTTTTCGCAGATACTTCAAGGTATCTACCATAATATATATACTAGCTTCTAATTTTGTCTGCATCAAGGCTTCACAAATATCACTGCAAGTCTTACCCGCTTTCACCATTTCCAAGGCATCTTCCACAGCATTTCTTTGGGTAATAGAAATACGCTGATTATCCACTACATACACACGTCCCTCATAATCTCCAGCCAACATCATAGCTGTCTGGCAACTACCGCTAAGACTACTGGACATAGGAATATAAATCAAAGCGTCGTATTCCTCCAAAACCTGATCCCACAATGCTGTCAGGCTATCAATGGAAGGTTGCGATGTAGATACATCCACACTATCTTCCAACTTTTCATAAAAAGCTTCCTGGGTCAAATTAATATCTTCAAAATATTCTTCTTCCTGTATTAAAAAAGGCATAGGAAGTACAAACACTCCCATCTGCTTTCCTTCTTCTTGTGTAATACCACTATTACTATCTGTGACAATCGCTATTTTTCCCATATTCATACCTTTCTTCCTCTACACCTTTTGCAATGATTTTCTTCAAATCTAAACTTTATTAACCAAAAGAAGTCTGCCCCCTAGGACAAACTTCTTTTTATTTTACCTTATGAAAAATATTCTGTCAATCCCATTTATCGCCTTACAGACTGTATATACTGTCTTCCTTACAGACTGCGCATGGTCATAAATCTTCGCTTTCAAACCCGGAAAACCTATTAATTTTGAAACTGACTAAATGGTATTTGTTGATTATTCTGTTGCTGGTTGTTTTGTTGCTGATTACTTTGTTGTTGATTGCTTTGTTGTTGATTTTCTTGTGATTTTTCCTGTGCGCTCTGCATAGAAGAATCACTCTTGCTGCCCAACTTCACTTCTATTTCTTTTTCCTTATATTCACCATTTGATAATTCCTGTACCTTTATGGTCACCTTTGTTCCTGCTTTTGTATATGTTAGGATTTCCTGCAAAGCAGATAAACTAGAAATGCTTCTGTCATCTATACCGGTAATAATATCACCAGCCACAATGCCAGCTTTTTCTGCTGCCGAACCTTTTACTACCTCCTGCACATAAATACCTTCTGGCATTTGATAGGTAGAAGCTGCCTCTTCACTTACATCCTGTCCTACAATACCCAAAGCAGCCTGTTCAGACACATCTAATTGTTCTCTATTCATCAAATCATTGATAATCGGAATTGCATCTGAAATTGGTATTGCATATCCCATGCCTTCCACTTCTTCTGATGCATATTTTACAGAATTGATACCAATCACTTCTCCTGCCGCATTCAATAAAGCACCGCCACTGTTACCAGGATTGATTGCAGCATCTGTTTGTAATAATTTCATAGAAGAATCTTCCAAGGAAACTTCTCTGTCTTTTGCACTGATATATCCTACCGTAACGGATTGGCCATATCCCAATGCGTTGCCGATTGCAATTGCCATATCTCCTACCTTGGTTTGTGTAGAGTCACCTAAAGTAGCAATTTTAACCGCATCCTTGGTATCATCGGTCAACTGACTCTTATCTATGGCAATCACTGCCAGGTCAGAAGTACTATCTGCCCCCTTCACAATAGCGGATGCTGTGGTTTCATCTGCAAAGGTTACAGTTACTTTTACATTATCACCTTCAATCACATGATTATTGGTAACCACCAAAAGCGCATCACTATTTTCCCCGATGATAATACCAGAACCACTTCCTGAAGACTCCTGTGAATAGGTTTGTCCAAACATATTGGTTGTATCTGTGGTAGAGGTTGTATCAATAGCCACAATAGAAGGCATTACATTGCTAACAATTTCAGAGACATCACTGCTGGTTGATGTAGAAGAAGTAGTGGTAGCAACCACTTTCTTTTCTTCTGTACTCGTAGCAACACTTTTATCCTTGGTAAAATATTGAATTGCCAATTGACTTCCTTCAAATGCAGTACCTGCTACCACACCTGTACAAAGTGCACCTACCAGCATTCCAACCATCTTATTTTTCTTTTTTGCCTTTATCACTGGTTGTTTCACCTGGTCTGTATTGCAATTTTCCATTTGCATGCTTTCCTGTTCAAAATCTTTATGTTCTTTCATCATAAGTCTTTACCCCTTTCTATCTTTGTCAGTCTCCTTACAGATTTTATTCTTTGTGACGCTACCCGATGGTCTCTATTTTGGACCCGGGCATCTATTCTGTCATTCAACTAACCGGTGTTTCTTTTTCCTGTGTTTCATTTTTTTGTTTCTATGCTTTAGAGTTTACTCCAAATATTTGTACATTTTGTGAAACACTTTTGTGTATTTTGTGAAACACCTATGAAGATTTTATGTAGCAAACCAAATAAGTCTACACAGTTACTTCAAAAATCTGGCTGTCCCCCTAAGAACAACACCACAAAATATAAAATTCAGCACAAACATATTCTAAACTATATTATGGGTATTGCATTCCTATTGTAACAGCCACTAGTAAGTGGTTTCATGTAAACTTGACAAAATTTATGTATCCATACATCTCTACACTATAAAGTGTACAGGGCTACCTAAACTGTTACAAAAAAACGCTTTCATCCCTAGTATAGTCGTTTTTAAATACACCCACTTTATATTTGCCTATGATTCCATCTGCGGCGTTATCGTCAATCGACGTAGCCACCGGCTACGCCTCATTCCTCTGCCTTGCAGAGTGAAATCATATCCAAATATAAAGCAGGGTAAATTTAAAACGACTATACTAGTAATAATGAAAGACCGACATATAGGGTTATTTTGCCGCAAAACATCCAAACAAATACACTGCACTGGCTTCCTGTCTAATGCCACGCAAAGCATTTTGTACACCTGCATCCAAAATATTTCCATCAAATTCCACAAAAAATCGATATTCCCACTTTTTATTTTCAATTGGTCTGGATTCAATCTGTGTCAAATTTAAATGGTTGTATGCAAAATGAGACAAAATTTGATACAAAGAACCACTCTCATGCTGCACTTCAAAACAAAGACTAACTTTCTTTCCCTTCGGATTATACACACGTTTGTTTGTAACAACAATAAATCTGGTGGTATTATTACTTTGACCATTTATCTTTTCTTGTAACACTTCCAAGCCATATACTTTTGCTGCACGTACACTGCCAATTGCCACTTGTGTGGCATCTTTTTCTTCCGCAATTTTTTTCACACTTGCTGATGTACTGTCAAAGGTAATACATTTCATATTCGGATACCGAGATAAGAAAGTTTTACATTGTAAGATCCCCTGTTCATGAGAATATACCTTGGTAACCTTGGACAAATCGGTTCCCGCCATACCAATCAAGGCCTGGTCCACTTTTACTTCCTGTTCCCCAATAATAGCCGTATTGCTCTTCACCAACAAATCATAGATGTCGCTGATACTACCTGTTGAAGAATTTTCAATTGGAAGGACTCCGTACTCTACCTCACCATTTTCCAGTGCTTCTATCACACCCTGAAAAGTACTTTTATACACTGCTTCTACCTGATTGGAAAAATAAGTATCCATGGCTTCTTCTGTATAGCTGCCTCTCTCACCAAAACAAGCAACCTTTTTCATGCCTGCGGCCATTTCTTCCATAGGCACAAATCCACCACAGTCTACCGTTTGATCATCAACCAAGGTATACTGTTTCTTTCTACTAATTGTCATAATTTGAAAAAACAATTCCCGAACTGCCTGCTTGGTAAAGGGATCTGCAACCAGGTCTGCAACTGCATCCAACTTAGCATCTTCTCTCTCTTTATCATATACAGCCTTTCCATTCTCGATTTTAAATGCTGCCACTTCTAAGGTACGCTTCATTCTTTCCTGGAACAAACGCACCATCTCATTATCAATTTTATCAATTTCTTCTCTAATTACCTTTAAATCCATTGTTTCTCAACCTCCGTCGGTTTTTTCTAAAAATAAGGGTCTATCACCGTTTTCTCATAACAGTGCAGTAAACCATTCACCTCTTGTCCCATTCTATATCCACTTACAGAATTTAGCAAGGCTCCACATGCACTATGTGCAAAAACGGAATACCTTTATATATATTAACAAAATATAAACTTCATATCAATTCCCTAAAAAAAATTTATAACAACGGTATTGCGCAGCAATTAACTCCATCTCCGCGGTCTGCGCATCCTCGCGGAGCGTTTTTTATTCATGCTGCTCCACCTCTTTTGGTCTGTATTCCAACAAATCTCCAGGCTGACAATCCAGTGCCTCACATAGCTTTGCAAGTGTTGTAACTTTGATTGCTTTTGCCTTCCCGGTTTTTAAAATAGACATATTGGTAATGGTAATTCCGACCTTTTCCGCCAATTCTGTGACGCTCATTTTGCGTTTTGCAAGCATAACGTCAATATTGAAAATAATATCGCCTTCCATATGCCCCTCCAATCATATCGTATAATCACTTTGTTCCTGCAAAGCTGTCGCCTTTTGTACCAAGTAGGATAACACTGCGGAAGCTACTGCCACAGCCACACCTACAAACAACACCAAAATTGAAAACAATGCAACACCAGGATGACTCATATTTGCAAATAATAATGCAATATTACCGATAAAGAAATAAATTCCATCTCCTGCCGCAAGCCACGCTATCCATTTCAGATATTTCGCATTTGCATTTGAAAAAGATTGATCTCTTCCAATGTTTCCGGCTATTTTCCAGCCCAAAACCAGAGCC
>JAFORL010000178.1 GCA_017393285.1 Lachnospiraceae bacterium | reverse complement strand
TTATGAAAAAATCTGCAAATTATATGCAGGTGAAAAGGAAAATATCCAAATTTCATGTAGTGTAGGTATGGTTTCTACTGAAATCACTTGTGATTATAATAAGATGTTTCAATGTGCGGACAGTATGTTGGTCTATGTGAAGCAACATGGAAAAGGCGATGCCCTATGTTATTCCCCATCTAGTAAGGCTGTTATGGAAATGCAGGGAGATTTATACCTGGAAAATTCTATGCAAGTACATGCGGAGGAAGTAGTTTCAGAAAAAAATAATGAAGATTTGGTTTCCTTTGCATTTTCTATTTTGGAGCAAACGAAAGATATACAAAGTGCAATCAATTTGTTGTTGGGTAAAATCGGTAGACAGTTTAAGTTAAATAAAATCAGTATCATTGAAACCAATTTGAATTTCTTGAGTAATATTATTACTTATGAGTGGATTGCGAAGAAGGAATTTCATGACTCAATCTGTAAGTATAGCATTTCAGAAGAAGAATTGGAAGCATGGCAGGAAAAATTTGGAACAGATGAAGTATTTGTTATGGAGGATGCATGGCGAGATGAATTTACAGATGCTGTAAAATTGGAAGAAAATGCGCCAAGAAAACGTAATCAATTGTATAGTGCGGTATATGAAGAAGGAGAATTCAAAGGGGCATTGGTATTTGAACATAGTGATCCAATGTTTGGATGGCCAAAGGAAGTCAGAACAAAATTAAGAGAACTTTCCAAAATTATTTCTACACATATTACGAAGGCAAATGCCGATATAGCCAGTAAAGCCAAAACAGAATTTTTGTCTCGTATGTCCCATGAAATTAGAACACCTATGAATGCTATTATGGGAATGACAAGTATTGCACAAAGTGTGGTAAGTGATGAAAATAAGGTGGCAGAATGTTTGGAAAAAATCAGTAATTCCACACAATATTTGTTATCTTTGATCAATGATATTTTGGATATGTCGCGAATTGAAAGTGGAAATATGACGGTTTGTCAAGAAGTCTTTCAATTGGAAAAACTTGTGAGTGAGATTGTAGTCTTGATGTCTGCTCAAGCAAAAAATAATAATATCACTTTGGAAGTGGAACGGGCATATGCGGATTTATGGTTGATTGGGGATGAATTAAGATTAAATCAGGTACTCATTAACATTATCGGCAATGCATTAAAGTTTACACCAGAGGGGGGAAAAGTTATCATTTCTGCAAAACAATTGATGCAGGAGGACGGGGCTGCAAGTATCCGTTTTAGTGTAAAGGATACAGGAATCGGTATCAATGCCAACAATTTAGAACGAATTTTTTATGCTTTTGAGCAGGAGGAAGCCAACACCGCAAGGAAGTTTGGTGGAACAGGATTAGGTTTGGCAATCAGTAATAATTTGGTAAAATTGATGGGGGGAAAATTGAATGTAGAAAGCCAGGAAGGAAAGGGTTCGGAATTTTATTTTACCTTACAATTCCCGATTTCAGAAAAGCAAAATGAACATCCAATTCCACATACCGAAGAGGAAGAAGCTACCGTATCTTATGATGGAAAATGCATTTTGGTAGTGGAAGATAATGATTTGAATGCCGAAATTGCACAAACGGTTTTAGATATGGTTGGTGTTGTGACAGAACGAGCTACAGATGGACAGCAAGCTGTCGAATGTTTCTTGCAACAGGAAGTTGGTCATTATGATGCAATTTTAATGGATATACGTATGCCGGTCATGGATGGGTTAGAAGCCACCAAGCGTATTCGAACTTCCAAAAAGGAGGATGCCAGAACGGTTCCGATTATTGCTATGACTGCCAATGCTTTTGATGAAGATATGAAAAAGTCTATTGATAGCGGTATGAATGGACACTTGTCTAAACCAATTGATATCAAAAAATTGTATCAGGTATTGGGAGATATCCTTAGTTAAAACAATACACAAAAATAGAAATTGATTGCCATGTATTGACAAATGTGAAGTTGCTTGCTAAAATATATAGTAAGACGTCATGTTTGAAATTTTGTAGAATGTGATGAAAATTGGGTGTTTTAATCTTCTGATAATATGAAAATATTGTTAACAGTTCAGCTGGAAGGTTGCAATGTTGTGGATATTCAGATGAATGGAGATAAAGCTGACTCGTATCTTGCCGCAAAATTTGTGAGCGAGTCTTGCAGTGAATGAGATCTAAATGGAAAGAGGAATCGATACGATGAGTGAACAAGAATTGGACAAGAGTTTTTTAAACAAGCGTGTTTTGTTGGTAGAAGACAATGAGATTAATGCAGATGTAATGGTAGCTATGCTTGAGGCAAAGGATATTAAAGTAGAAGTTGTATATGATGGAGAAGAGGCAGTAGATAAGTTTGAAAGTTCTCCAGCCGGTTATTATAACGCAATACTGATGGATATTGAAATGCCTGTGATGACAGGTGTAGAGGCATCAAAGGTAATTCGTAATTTGCATAAGCAGGATGCAATGACGATTCCAATTATCTCAGTAACAGCAAATTCTATGTATGAGAATATTTTCTTTTCGAGAAAATATGGAATGGATGATTATGTTGCAAAGCCAATTCAGCCAGACAACTTGTATTCTGTATTAAAAAAATGGTTTGATAAATACGCAAAATAAAGAAAAATTCTGTATTAAAAAAGATTTGATAAATACGCAAAAAAAAGAAAAGGTAGCCTGTCACAGAAGGAAGCAAAACAAGGTTATCGTATTTGTTTTATAAACAAGGAACGATACTGTGTGATGTTTTCTTGATGTGACAGGCTTTTTTTGTTTAATAGGAAATTGCATCGCAATTTCCTATTAAACAAAAAAAGCTCCGCGAGGATGCGCAGACCGCGGAGATGGAGTTAATTGCTGCGCAATACCGCGGTCGCGCTAGAGTTTTGCAAGCAAAACTCTTTATTCCGTAAGAGGAAATTGCGATGTAGTTGTCTTTTTACACAAAAAAACAATCAAACCAGGATATAAGCTTTTCTGCTCGTTGTTTCCATGTCTGGGTCTGGTTGGCAAAAGTATATCCTTTGTTGGCAATTTTCAATCGTTTGTTTTCGCAGGACAAGTATTCTTGAATCAGTGCAGGCAGCTTATCAATGCCTTCCAAATCATAAAGGATTCCCGCTTGTTCTGTCTTAATCTGTTGCGAGAGATATGTACTTTCGTCTGTGATGCATAGGGCACCATTGCACATAGCACTGTAGGCACGATCATGGGCACCATCTTTGAACCATGGCATAATATTTAGGGCAATTTTTGCCTGGGCAAGCGCTGCCAGACAACCCGGAGTATCAGTGGGACCTTCTAAAATTAAATTTTCTGGATGCTTACATGCAATTTTTTCAAAACCGGAGCCCCAAACATGTACGCGAATGCCCTTGTCTGCCAGAGTTTGCAATATCTTTCCACGAAAATAAAATCGAATATAGAGGTCTAGAAAAATCATATGTCCCATACAGTTACATAAATCGGCATCATTGCTGTCCGGCATTTCTCTTAGCAAATGTTTGAGAAAGACGGTTTCCATGTTTTGCTGCGGATGGGCGATAAAATCATCAAGAATACCGCGATAAAAGGCGGTATATTCATCGTTAATTCTTGTAATATATGGTTCAAATTGTTCCGGCGGTGTATAATTCCCTACAAAAACCACATCATAAGGTCGATGGGAATAAGAAGAAAAATCTGGAGCTTTACTACCAGCCAGTGGGAGAAATCCTACATGTTGCAGTTGCGGATAAAACCGTTTGACAAAGGCCAAATGGTCTCGATCTACCAGCAATTGCACAAAATGTGAAAAGCCCAGTTCAGTTTCCACTTTTTTTAATAATTCAGGATAATAAAAAGGGTGATCCACCATAATATTGATGACGGGAATTTTATAATAAGCCCAAAATGATACGCCATTCAAATACAATTCTTCTTCTCCGCGTATGCCGTTAAAATTGAAGGTAATGAGAATGGCATCACCAGAAGCGATAAACTTTTGTAAATGCTTGATTTGTAAATCTGGATTAGGAGGATCCAATATATAACGGAAAATAGGGTAGCCGAATTCTGCAAAAGCAGAGGCCAGTTGCTCGGAAAAATAGGAAAGGGTTTCAATTCCTTCTTTACATACGATAATTTTTTTCATAATCCTGCACCTCATATACATATTGCCAACTTTATGACGGTATCATAAATGAATGGTTTTGCAAGTAAGCATTCTATTTAACTACAGAAAACACGTTCATAGGAACAAAGAGTTTTGCTTGCAAAACTCTAGCGCGACCGCGGTATTGCGCAGCAATTAACTCCATCTCCGCGGTCTGCGCATCCTCGCGGAGCGTTTTTTATGTAATAGGAAATTGCATCGCAATTTCCTATTACA